>JAFVRT010000234.1 GCA_017504125.1 Lentisphaeria bacterium | reverse complement strand
TGCGCCCAAAGGCGGCGGTTCCGAAAACATGAGCACGCTGAAGATGTTCAAACCTTCTGACGGCCGGGAAGCTGTAGTGAAATTCGTGGTTGACAGCATAAAAAATGCAGGCGGTAATCCCTGTCCGCCGGTGATCGTCGGTGTCGGCATCGGCGGAACCTTTGAAAAAGCAGCACAAATAGCCAAAAAGGCCCTTCTCCGTAAAGTGGGAGAGAGCAATCCGGATCCCCGTTATGCGGAGCTTGAAGCGGAATTGCTGGAAAAAATCAATCAGACTGGCGTTGGTTCTCAAGGGTTGGGCGGAGATATCACAGCTTTGGCTGTACATGTTGAATATTTCCCCTGCCATATCGCTTCATTGCCGGTGGCCGTCAATATCAACTGCCATGCGGCACGACACGCAGAGGTGACATTATGATAAAAAAAATAACAACTCCTTTTACCGTTGAAGATGCCAGATCGCTCCGTGCCGGTGATGAGATCCGGCTTTCCGGTATAATCTGGACAGGCCGGGATGCCGCGCATAAAAAATTGGTGGCTCTGTTGGAGTCGGGGGCTGAATTACCGGTCGATCTGAAAGATCAGATAATTTATTTTGTCGGTCCCTGCCCTGCGCCTCCAGGACGCCCTATCGGCAGTGCCGGTCCCACCACCAGCGGACGCATGGATGCCTATTCTCCGATAATAATTTCCCGTTGCGGTCTTACCGGAATGATCGGCAAAGGCAATCGGTCTGCCGCTGTCGTCGATGCGATGAAACAGTACGGAGCGGTATACTTCGGAGCGACCGGCGGTGCCGGAGCATTGATCGCCAAGTGCATCAAGTCATGCGAAGTGATAGCATTTCCGGAATTGGGGACAGAAGCAATACATAAACTTGAAGTCGAAGATTTTCCTTTGGTGGTCGCTATCGATGCTGAAGGCAATTCTCTTTATGAATGATTGAAAAGAGGTTTTTTATGCGTCTTGTAATGATATTGGCTCCCGGATTTGAAGAACTTGAAGCGATCGGAACTGCCGATGTTCTCAAACGGCTCGGCATTGAAGTCGTTACGGCAGCACTTGATACACTTACTGTCACCGGATCTCACGATTTTTCACTTTCTGCAGATGCAAGACTTGCGGAACTCAATATCTCTGAGTTTGACGGCGTGATCCTGCCCGGAGGCTTGCCCGGTTCTACCAATTTACTGAAGTCTGACCTTGTGATAAATTGGGTCCGTCAGATGTTCGAAGCGCAAAAAATCACTGCGGCAATTTGTGCGGCTCCCATTGTGCTTGCCAAGGCCGGAGTGCTTACCAGCGGCAGATTCACCATGTATCCCGGATTCGACTCTTATCTCGGCGGACTCAAATACAGCGATGCTCCGGCAGAAAAAGAAGGGTGCGTTGTAACCGGCAAAGGCCCCGGTGCAGTATTCGCTTTTGCCGCAAAAATTGCAGAAGCCGCAGGTTTCGGAGCGAAGATCCCGGAACTTTTCAGCGGAATGTTTGTCAAAAATTGAACAGGAAAGCATTATGGGCGTTTTTACCTGTATAAAAAAAGATCCTTCATCCAACGCCAGACGGGGTGTTGTGCATACCCGGCGCGGAGATATCCAGACTCCGATCTTTATGCCGGTAGGCACACGCGGCAGCGTCAAAGCAGTTTCTCCCCGCGAACTTGACGAATTGGGAGCTCAGATAATCCTCGGCAACACCTATCATCTGTTTTTGCGTCCCGGCTGTGAGATCATAGAAGCCGCCGGAGGGTTGCACAAATTCATCAACTACAGCCGTCCGATCCTGACTGACAGCGGTGGATTTCAGGTATTCAGTCTTGCCACATTGCGCAAAGTTACTCCGGACGGAGTGAAATTTGCTTCTCACATTGACGGAAGCCGTTTTTTTCTGGGGCCCAAAGAATCCATGGCGATCCAGCGTTCTCTTGATTCGGATATCGTTATGGCTTTTGATGAATGTACCCCATACCCCGCAACAGAATTACAGGCTTTGAAGTCGTTGGAACTTACCACCCGTTGGGAAACCATGTCCAGAGAGCAGCCGCTCAATGACGGACAGCTCCGTTTCGGTATAGTGCAAGGCTCCACATTTCCGGAGCTGCGCCGCCGTTCTGCAAGGGAAATAACCGCATTGAACTTTGACGGTTATGCCATAGGCGGAGTTTCTGTGGGAGAATCTGAGCCGGAAATGCTCAAAGCTGTAGACGCTGCGGCCCCGGAATTGCCGTGGGATGCTCCGCGGTATCTCATGGGGGTCGGGACACCGCGTCAGATCGTGGAAAGTGTAGCCCGCGGAGTCGATATGTTCGACTGCGTGATGCCTACCAGACTCGGCCGTCACGGAGCCGCATTTGTCGGCAACGGCAGAACGATCAATGTTACAGCCGGAAAATTTTCAAGAGACTTCACCCCGGTCGATCCGGAATGCAGCTGCTACTGCTGCCGCAACTTCACCAAGGCTTATATCCGCCATCTTTTCAATGTAGGCGAGA
>JAFVRT010000233.1 GCA_017504125.1 Lentisphaeria bacterium | reverse complement strand
CAAGGACATAAAAAACACGATATTGCAGAAGTTGAAAGAAGGAACCGGTCTGGTTTATACCGGAGCCTCCTACGGTCCGGATCTGTGGCGCAGCGGCAAAAGACACGGCCGTACCAACAGCAGTCTGCACGCAGTCGGCAGTTCCATGCTGAACTCCGGTATCCCATTTGAACTTTTCCCGCCGGTGTATCTCCACCGGCAGCCGGTAAAAACCGGTTCTGTGATCCATGCTGCAGACAAAAGCAATGTTCCCTACCTGATGAGCACGCTCCACGGCAAAGGTCGTGCAGTAGGATTTTTCTTCTCACCGCCGACCCATTATACAGGCATGATCCCTTACGATCCCTGGGAACCTTACTATGTGTATGACACCCCCACTCCGGTGGAACTCTATTTTTCCATGCTGGCCAAAGCGATGTTCTACGCCGCCGGCAGAAAATATGATGTGGAATTTGCCTCCTTTGACCGGAACACTTTGAGCTGGCAGGTAAAAGCACCTGCCGGGAAAACAGTTTGGGAATTCCGCATCTATGACCGCAACAACGAACTCAGAGATTCCGGGAAAAAGGAGCTTCTGCTGAAAAAAGGACTCAATACCGTCAAAGTCCCGTTCCAGGTCAAACCTTTCAACGGCCCCCAGTATGTTTCCGTAACGGTCCGCAACAGCAAAGGAGAAGTCCTCAACTGGGGCAGCTGGAGTTTTGAAAGGAAACCTGAATTCAAAATAACCAAAGTGAAATGTACTCCGGAGTTCATCAAAGACGGCGAGCAGGTGGAGTTCAATATCGAATGTACCCCAACTGGGAAAAGAAATGCAAACTGAGAGTTGTGATAACCGATTCTTACGGCCGCACGCTTTATACCTCATCATCACCCAAAAACCGTTTCCGTTACACCAATGCCCTGCCGTCAAGATATTTCAGGATACGGGCATATCTGGAACAGAACGGCCGGCTCATCGATACCAATGGTACATTCTGCAAGGTCCGTCCGGCTGAACATCTGCTGAAATGGGATGATTACAAGCTGGTTTCCATCATCTACTGGCGCGGTCTTGACACTCCGTACAGAATGCGCCGGGTGGCAGAAATTTACCGTCAATTCGGTCTTGATGTACTGATGAACTGCCGGGGATTCGATTTCCCTGTATTGAACAATTTCCACACCACCGGATTTGTTTCCAACCTGATCGGCAGTCAGAATTATCCTTCCAAGGAGTATCTGAAGACCGGAAATAAAATGCTTCTTGCCCGGAAAAACTGTCTTTCTGATCCGGAAAAATTGAAGAAAAGCCGGGAAAAAATGCTCAAATCCGCAAAAAACAGCTACCGCCACGGGGTTCTTTTCCACTCCATCGGTGATGAATTGGCACTTTCCCGTTCCGGTTCTCCGGTAGAGTTCTGTTTCTCCGACACCTGTCTTGCCGGGTTCAGGAATTTCCTGAAAAAGCGGTACGGTACTCTCGAAAAACTCAACAAGGTATGGCAGAGCGGCTTCAGCTCATGGGAAAAAGTCCTGCCGTACACCAAAGAGGAGGTATGGAAGGCTAAAGAACGGCATGTGGCAAGCTGGGCCGATCACCGGGAATTCATGGACTCTCTGGTGGAAAAATACCTGATCGATTACAAGAAAGATCTGCGTTCCGCCGATCCAACCGCCAGAATGGAAAACTCCGGAACTCAGGCCCCCAATGCCTACGGCGGTCTGGACTGGTTCAAGCTGATGAATTCTCTGGATTGTCTGCAGAATTATCACGGTCAGGAACAGATGGAACTCCAGCGTTCTTTCGGAAAATCCGACTACCTTTCCATTCCATGGGGCGGTTACCGCAATACCGGCAGTGCCTCGGTCTATCCTCTCTGGAAAGCCGCCATGCTGGGTTCCAAAGGGCACTCCATGTGGTGTCTTCATTCCGGACTGCTTTTCCCTGACCTGAGATTTCAGGATGCCGCCAAAGATGCCATGCCTTCGCTGCACCGTCTGCGCGGCGGAGTGGGCAAACTGCTTATGGACCATTTCCGTCCGGTCCGGCAGCAGGTTGCCATACTCCACAGTCAGAATTCATTGCGTGCCGCATTCATCGAAAAGCGCATGAATGAATACCGCGATCTCTGGTGCAAATATGTGCTGCTCTGCCGCCACTCCGGTGCGGAATTCCGTTTCGTCGATGTTACTGAACTGCCCGGACTCTATAATAAGGGTTTCAGGCTGCTGATACTGCCGGATACCAAAGCACTTTCAGACAAAGAAGCTGAAGCCATAAAGAAATTTGCGGCAGACGGCGGCACGGTGCTGGCCGAAGGTATGGCCGGTACCCGTTACGAAAACTGTGTAAAAAGAAAGACTCCGGTGTTGAAAAAATTCCTCTATGCCGGAGGGAAAAAAGTTATATTCCGTGATGAATCTGACAGCGATTACAATTTGCTTATTGCGGCTCCTGATTCAAAATTGAACGGCCGTCAGGTGCGTTCCGAACAGCGGCAGTTCGCCGCAGCACTCCGGAAAAGCGGAATACCTGTACGCATGGTAAAACTCACCGATAAATCCGGAGCGGAAGTCGTCGAGGCAGAAATTTACCTGAAGCGCAGCAAAGAAGGCATCCCCATGGCGGGATTCCTCACAATGAACAATACTGAAAAGCAGGTAACGGTGAATTTCCCCGGAACCGGACACGGCTTCGATCTGGTTTCCGGCCGTTATCTCGGCCATGGCAAACAGTACAAAGCTGTATTTTCCAAAGGTAATCCGCTGTTGGTAGTCCAAACCCGGGCGCGTCCCGGATTTTCCGGAGTAAAAGTAAATAAAAACCGTTTGGAATTCAAAGTTTCCGGAGTTGCCGGAACGACCGTCGCCATAAGGATATTCGATCCGTCAGGCAAAGAGATCCCCGCCTACGGCAAGCGTATCTCTGTATACAATGGTCAAGGCAGCTACGATATTCCCTTCGCGGTTTCTGATGCCAAAGGCAACTGGCGTGCCGAACTTTGTGAAGTTATTTCAAATTCCCTTAAAAATATTATTGTAAAGAGGTAAAAAAAATGATGAAATCTTTATTGCTCCCGTTTTTCTGTGTTTCGATTTTCGCCCCCGCCATGCTCAAAGGTGGCGAAGCAGAAGAAGTCCTGTCTGCTTACACCAATGCATCATGGGTACTGCCGCATTGGAGAAAATTTCACGCCATGGATGAATTTCTGGCAATCAAGGGCTATGTGGGCATAACAACAAAACGCTCCTTTGCTGTGGATGAAGATGCGGTTTATGAACTTTCGGGCCAGTTCCGTTCTCCCGCAGATCAGGCGCACCTGAGCCGTTTTGAATTCGGTTTTGTTCCCCTTGACGAAAACGGCAAGGGAGCTACTTCACAGGGTTTCAGCTGCAAGACCGACAGTTTCGGAACTCTCGCCCAGGCTGTAAAACCCGGAGATAAGATCATCAGGATAAATTGTAAAAAAGACTGGTGGAAAACCGATATCGCTTTCAATGCTCAAAAGAATTTTTCCGATCTGCCCAATAAAGATCTCCACAAGATCGCTGCACTGAAAAAAATCGAAGGCGGTTATGAACTCACTCTCTGCAAGCCGGTTGCCAAAGCATACGCCGCCGGAACCGGAGTCAGGAACCATTTTACCATGAATTGGATCTTTACAGCAAACCGCTTCAAAAAAGCTCCCAAGGAATGGACAAAATTTTCCGGAAAGATCTCCGGATTTGAAAAGGGGATCCCCT
>JAFVRT010000232.1 GCA_017504125.1 Lentisphaeria bacterium | reverse complement strand
CGATAAAAACGATTCCCGCTGCAATCAGTATCAAAGCTCCCTGTACAGCGTGTTTTTGACTGTCAGGATTCAATTTTTCCGGAGTGGCCCAGTGCCACTTGTTTTTTTCTTTTTTAACTTTGATTTTTAATTTCATTTTTTATCATAAATTCTGGCCGCTGGAAAATTATGTTTTCCTGTTGTTCTGCGCCTTTAATGTAGCATGCAGTAAGGATTTTTGCAAATAATTTTGTGTCGGATCCGGGAAATGATGAAATTATTGACAAAATATTCCGGATTTGTCAAAATATTGCTTGACAGAAGCGGAGTCGCGAAGTATATTATAAAAATAACTGTGCGGAAGAAGTCTTTTTTTGTTTCTGCACCGTCGATCCCGATCATCAGATGGTGCAGCAAAGAGTGAAAAGAATGCGGAAGTCCAGTTGTTTTTTCCGCAACGCCATTCGGGGAGCCGGTTCAGTGCGAGGATCGTGTTCCTGTCGGCAGAATGGAGTTTCGTTTGCGGATCGTGAGGTGAAAAATTTTTGACAGGTTAAGAAACAATGAAAACTTATCTGGCTAAAGTCGGAGAAATCAAGCCCGAACACATCGTGTTCGACGCCTCCGAAGCTCCGGTCGGCCGTCTGGCAGTGGCGATCGCCAATGCTCTGCGCGGCAAAGACAAACCCACATATACCCCTCATATTGATACCGGTGCCTGCGTTATCGTGATCAACGCCGCCAAGGCTGTGTTCACCGGACGCAAAGCTACCGAAAAGGTCTATGTGGATTACAGCGGTTATCGCAGCGGTCTTAAAGAGACAACGGCGAAAGAAGTGTTTGAGAAGGATCCCACCCGCATCATCCGTGATGCTGTCTGGGGAATGATGCCTCATGGCCGTCTTGGCCGGGCTCAGTTCAGCAAGCTCAAAGTTTATGCCGGTGCCGAGCATCCTCACACCGCGCAGAATCCCAAAAAAGTTACCGTGGAGTAAACCATTATGGCTATCAATACCAATGAAGTTCTGGCCACCGGTCGTCGTAAATGCGCCGTGGCTCGTGTCCGGCTCGTTACCGGAAACGGCAAGATCACAGTCAACGGTAAAGAGATGACTGAGTATTTTCCCTCAGAATCTCTCCAGGGATATGTAAAACAGGTGTTCAGCGTCTGCGACAGCGTTGACAAGTTTGATATCGTTGCCCGTATCGACGGCGGCGGTATCGCCGGTCAGGCTGGTGCCCTGCGTCACGGCATTGCCCGTGCTCTGGTCAGCTATGACGAAGAACTCCGTCCGGCCCTCAAGGCTGCCGGCATGATGACCCGCGATGCACGCGTCAAAGAGCGTAAAAAATCCGGTCAGCCCGGTGCCCGCCGCCGCTTCCAGTTCTCCAAACGCTGATGCGTTTCCGGAATCTGGATCAAAAACCCGCCCTTCAAACGGCGGGTTTTTTGTTTTTTCAGAAAATGTTTTTCCGGTTGTGCGGATATATATCTTTTTCCTGTGTTTTTTTGTTCGGCGGTGCTTGAATTTGCTTTAAAAATGTGCTATATTATTGTAAATTGTACCAATGTTAATTGAAAGAGTTTATCATGAGTGACGAAGTTGTTGATTTGCAGAAGAATGATGCTGCTGAATATAGCGCGAGCAAGATTACAGTTCTTGAAGGTCTTGAGGCAGTTCGTGTGCGTCCGGCTATGTACATCGGTGATACCGGGGAACGCGGTCTTCACCATCTGGTTTATGAGGTCGTTGACAACTCGATCGACGAAGCATTGGCAGGATATGCCAGTAATGTTCAAGTAATAATCCATCCGGACAACTCCATTTCTGTTGAAGATGACGGCCGTGGTATTCCGGTTGATATGCATGAAACCGAAAAGAAACCTGCTGTGGAAGTGGTGCTGACCGTTCTGCATGCCGGAGGCAAATTTGATCATAATTCCTACAAAGTTTCCGGTGGACTGCATGGTGTCGGTGTTTCCTGTGTGAACGCGCTCTCGGATTGGATGAAAGTGGAAGTGTTCCGTGATGGTAAGGTCCATGAGATCGAATTTGCCCGCGGTGTGACTCAGAAGCAGCTGGTTGTTACCGGTGAAACCTCTAAGCGTGGTACAAAGGTTACTTTCAAGCCTGATGGAACTATTTTTTCCGCTACTGTCTACTCTCATGGTACTCTGATGAACCGTTTGCGTGAATTGGCTTACCTCAACTCCGGCGTTAAAATCACTCTTATTGATGAACGCAATGAGGAACAGGGAGGTTCGCCGCGCAGCGATATTTTCCATTTCGAAGGCGGTATCCGGGAGTTTGTGAAAAGTTTGACCACCAACCGCACTCTGGTTACTCCTGAAGTGATTTATTTTCATCGGGAACGCAACGGGATCGATGTGGAAGTTGCATTCCAGTACACCAACGATACCAACGAAAAGATCTATACCTACGCCAACAACATCAATACTGTTGAAGGCGGTATGCATCTTACCGGTTTCCAGGCCTCGTTGACCCATACTATCGGCAAATATGCCAAAGCTGAAATGAAAAATGATCTTTCGCTTACCGGAACAGATGTCCGTGAAGGTCTTTCTGCGGTGGTCAGCGTCAAAGTTCCCGATCCTCAGTTTGAAGGACAGACCAAAACCAAACTGGGCAACTCTGAAGTCCGCGGTATCGTGGAATCTGTGATGAATGAGGAGTTCGGACTCTTTCTGGAGCAGAATCCCAATATAGCAAGGGAAATCGGCAGCAATGTCATTCTGGCCGCCAGAGCCCGTGAGGCTGCGCGCAAAGCCCGTGAAACAGTTCGCAAAAGTCCCCTTGAGAATGTGGGGCTTCCGGGAAAACTTTCCGATTGCAACAGCCGGGATCCTGAACTCTGCGAACTCTATATCGTCGAGGGGGACTCCGCAGGCGGTTCCGCCAAAAAAGGACGGGACAGCAAATATCAGGCTATTCTGCCTATCCGCGGTAAGATCATCAATGTGGAAAAAGTCCGCCTTGACCGCGTGCTGGACAATAAAGAGGTTCAGTCTTTGATTTACGCTATCGGATGCGGTATCGGCGAAAATTTTGATGTTTCCAAAGCACGCTATCACCGTGTCGTTATTATGACCGATGCTGATGTGGACGGTTCGCACATCCGTACATTGCTGCTTACCTTCTTCTTCCGTTATATGGCACCGCTTATTGAAGCCGGTTATGTCTACATCGCCAAGCCGCCGCTTTTCAAGGTTTCCCGCGGTAAAAAGGAGCGTTACATCGATACCGAGGATCAGCTCAACCGGTATCTTACCCAGCTCGGACTTGAGGATCTTACTTTTGCCAATGCCGACGGTTCTGAAATGAGCAAGGATATCGCAGATAAACTTATCGAACTTTACAATCGCAGCGTGCATATCACCAACGGATTGCGCCGCGGCGGCGGATTTGAGCCGGAAGAATATTTTAAGGCGATAACAGCTGAAGGAGTGTGTCCTCCTGCTCATATTTCTGTCCGTCAGGCAGACGGAATTTCCCGCAGTTCCTTTGTTTACAGCGATGAAGAACTTGCCAGATTGGTGGATGAAGCTGAAGATGAGATCGAAAGTTCGTTGCCTCCTTTGCCGGAAAATGCATCTGAATCTGATATCGAGATGCGCCGCCAGGAAGTTAAACGCAGAATCGATGTTACCAATATTTTTGAGGCATCTGAATGTACTGCATTTGTTAAAGAACTTGCCGAATTCAATATAAAACCTGAGAATCTTTATGGCGACAGCGGAGATGTGCTTTTCTATGCCGGAAATGAACCGGTTTATTCTCTGGACGGATTCTTTTCTGCGGTACGCCGCAGCGGTCAGGCCAGCGGCGGTGTCCGTATCCAGCGGTACAAAGGTCTTGGTGAAATGAACTCCACCCAGCTGTGGGAAACCACCATGGATCCTGAACGCCGTACCATGATCAAGGTTACTATGGAAGATGCGATTGAAGCCGACAGGATCTTCAATCTGCTTATGGGTGATGTCGTTGAACCGCGGCGTGAGTATATTGAAAAGCACGCTGCGAATGTCAAAGACCTCGACATTTAACGCAAAGGAAAAGGAGAAATTATCATGGCAGAAAAAGAGATGCCGGCGGTCCCGGCAGTAGACAAAGACAAAGCACTCCAGATCGCAATCAGTCAAATCGAAAAAGAGTTCGGCAAAGGTTCCATCATGCGTCTTGGCGCAGATGCCGCAGTAGCCGATGTTCCGGTTTTCAGTACCGGCTCTCTTTCTTTGGATATAGCCCTTGGGATCGGCGGACTTCCCGCCGGAAGGATCGTTGAGATCTATGGCCCCGAATCAAGCGGTAAGACAACTCTCTGTCTTCATGTTATCGCCAATGCACAGGCCAAGGGCGGCAGATGTGCCATTATTGATGCTGAACATGCTATCGATCCCGGCTATGCTCAGAAAATCGGAGTGGATATTGACAATTTACTGATCTCTCAGCCCGATTGCGGTGAGGATGCTTTGAATATCGTGGATATGCTGGTACGCAGCAACGCTGTTGATGTGTTGGTGGTAGACTCTGTAGCGGCATTGGTTCCCAGAGCTGAAATCGAAGGGCAGATGGGGGATTCTCATGTCGGTTTGCAGGCCCGTTTGATGTCGCAGGCGTTGCGAAAACTTACCGGAGCTGCCAGCCGCGGACAATGCTGTGTCATTTTTACCAACCAGATCCGTGAAAAAATCGGTGTGATGTACGGTAATCCGGAAACGACTCCCGGAGGAAATGCACTGAAATTTTATGCTTCGATCCGTATGGATATCCGCAAGACACAGCAGATCAAAGTCGGAGATGCTGTGTTG
>JAFVRT010000231.1 GCA_017504125.1 Lentisphaeria bacterium | reverse complement strand
GTTCTGCGGAAAAGCGCGACCTTATATTGAAAACCGCTGTCGAGATGGATTACTGTCCCAATGTATTTGCCCGCAGCATGGTCACGCGCCGGATCCCTGTGGTTTTGCTGATGCTGCACCTTGATCCCCAAAACATTGCTTACGGCAGCCGTTACTTTGCAGAATCTGTGGCCGATGCCTCCTCAATACTTACTGAAAACGGGTTGGAGATCATGGTCGTTATGTATCGGAATCAGGAAGAACAGGTTGCCCGTTTCTCCGAACTGGTCAGAAAAGGAGTCATCGGCGGAGTCATCAGTCATATCACACCGGGTAAAAACCGGGAATTCATCAAAGTGTTGCAGGAAAGCAAACTGCCGTACGCACTTGAAGGAGAAACCGAGATCCCCGCAGTTTCTGTTGTTCCTAAATATGAAAAAATGGACAAAAATCTTTATTTGGAAGCCCAGAAACGCTATGGTGCAGAAAAGGTATTCGTGCATCAGGCAGTAGCCGGACGGGATGTGCTTTTCCCCTATCATGCTGTGCCGGGGTACAACCGTTTTCATTATGGACAGATCCTGCCGGTGCCGGAGTTGACGGGAGATCCAAAAAATATGATAGTCAGCTTGGGGTATGAATATTATTTGCATTTGAACAGCCTGATGAAAATAGCTTCTCCGGTGGTGAATGAGCGGCAGGAATTTGAATTTCTCATCCCTGCCGGAATACCACGGTTGATTTCAGAAAAAACTCCGAATTGTATCGGTGAAGCGGCCAGGATACTGGTGAATTGGCAGGTTTTCGGAGAGGAACCTGAGTGCAGGACTTATTATGTTTCCGGCAGTTCGACAACCGTTCTGAAATGGTATTGAAAAGGAAAATAGTTATGCAAGTTACCCATACCGATAAAACTATAAAATACGATCATTACACACCGCTGGCTGTGGGTAATGGTTCGCTTTCGCTTCTTGTGGATGAACGCGGCAGTGCAGACGGCAGAAAATTCTGCAGCAACAAGATCGCAAGCGGCATCTGGATCGCCGGGATCAGGTATGACAAGTTTCTTTTTCCCCTTGTACCTTTCGGGAAGTTCCGGGATTCCTGCTCCGAAAATGAAAAACTGATCAGCTGGAGCCAGACTTTCGATATAACCGGGGCAAGTGTGGAAAGTGTCTGCTGTTATGACAGCGGAACTGAATTGCGGACGAAGGTCTGGACTCCTTTCGGCCACAATATCATCGTCATCGAAAAAGAGATATTGCAGGAGGGCAATGCGCCTGTTGCGGAACTTTATTCTTTTTCTCCTTACCGGACGCAAGTCAAACCGGTGGATGACAATACAGTTTCTTTTGAAATCGATACCTTTTCTCCGGTTTCGGGAGAAATTTCCTTTTTTGCTCTCGAAGGTGATGCGGTCTTTACCCGTAACGGAGATACGGTTTCCGGAGTTATGAGATCCCGTAAAGTGGTTTTCGCATTGACATTTGATGCCGGCTCCGGAGAATATGCGAAAGCACGTTCTGCGGCACAGCTCAGAGCGGAACATGAAAGAGATTGGCAGAATTTCTGGGCTGAATCAAAAGTTCCAGCCAACTTGCCTGAAAGATTGGAACTGGCGGCAAGAACTTCGGAATACCATTTGCGGATCTCATCGACCGACTGGTCGATACCGACCGGGATCTATCCTTCGCACTGGGACGGAAAATATTTCGGATTTGATGTCTATTTTGCCGTCATGGGGCTTTTGCGTTCCGGACATGTCCGGCTTGCCTCAAAGGTTCCCCGTCACTATTTCAATATGCTGGAAACAGCCATTCGCCGCAACTACCGTTATTTCGGCAAAGAAAGCGGTGCTGCCCGTTATTACTGGGTGGGATTGGAACTTCCGATCCAGGTCGAGGGGACCGGAGGCGGTTTCTGGCTGGAACATGTTTTCCACATGACCCATATCGGACTGACAGCGGCAAATTGTGCCGAAGCACTCAATGATCCTGAATATACCCGGAAAATCGTCTATCCGGTCATGCGCGGGTGTGCGGAGTTTTTCCGGCTTCATCAGGTATACTCTCTGGACGGAAAAAGATATATCATCGGCAAATGCACTGACCTGGAGCGTCTGGGGGCAGGGAGAGAAAATCCATTCATGACCTCATGCGGAGCTGTCGCTTTGTTCCGTAAAACAGCCGATATGGCGGATTCTCTGGGGTGTGATGCCGAAGTTGCTGCCGAATGGCGTAAAATAGCCGACGGGCTTTTGCTGACACTGCCCGATAATGGAGAAAACTATCTGCCTTATCCCGGTTGTCCTGACCCCAGTATCGCGCTTTTCAGCGGACTTTATCCTTATGAAGTCCTCGATCCTGCCGATCCGAAATTGCAGAAGGGGATCGACTGGTTCTGCCGCAACGAAAGAGAGTTCGGCAATATGTATCCCAGCGGCAATGCCATTTGCATCTGGTATGCCGGGTGGAAGGCACTTACTCTGCTCCGGCAGGGGAAAAAGCAGGAAGCCAGGGATATCGTGAGCTATATGGCTGAAAGTACCGGACAATTCGGTGAAGTTTTTGAAATATATGAAACCGTTGACCATCCGTGGTTTACCACTGCGGAAGGAATTTATCTGCAGAGTCTTTGCGAATGTTTCGCTCAAGAATAATAGAATAAAGGAAAATGATCATGCAAGCTGAAAGAAAACACAAAAGCATTTTTACCTTGATCGAACTTTTGGTTGTGATTGCTATCATCGCTATCCTTGCCGCCATGCTGCTGCCGGCTTTGCAAAAAGCCAGAGGGCGCGCACATTCAACCGGCTGCCTCAACAATTTGAAAACCATAGGTTCTGCCTGCAGTTTTTATTCCCAGGAAAACAATGACTGGATCATTTTCAGCGGCAATCAGATCTATAAAGGCTGGGTTTACCGTTTGGCTTATGGCAACCGTGTCACTTCCGATCAGAAAAAGGTCAATGCTTACGGTTTGAAGTATGACGGCGATTATCAAGCCAGCGGTTATGTGTATCCCTCCGCCGGCAACACATTCGACTGTCCCGGCAATCCTGTTCCTTTTGGGGAAAGTACTTATCGCGCTACAAAGTACGGCATCAATTATTGGCTCAGCGGTTATGCTTCCGGCGGATTCTGTGCCAAAACAAGTGCGGCGACTTCACCTTCCAAAGCATTTCTGATCGGGGATTACAACCACGATTCTGTTCCGTGGCTTATCAACTGGGCGATTTATTTCCGCTTTGCTCATGGCATACCGACAAAGCAGAAGGTACGCGGGGTAACGGATGTGATCACTCCTCAGGCCGCCGTGAATATGGTTTTTGTTGACGGGCACGCTGCAATGAAAACCTATGCAAAGATGCGTACGGCTCCTGCCGTTACCGCTGAAGGTCTGACCCATGCGGAACAGTATACATTTCTGGAAGGCATAAATCCCAAGGCGTTGTATAAAGTACAAAATAATTGATAAGGTACAAGATAAATAGGAGGAAATAAAATGAAAAAAATTTTCTGGACAGCAGCCCTTTGTGCATGTGGACTTTTGAGCGCGGGGCAGGTGAAGATCATCGATCTTTCATGGAGCAATCCCACTATCGGATTTCTGCAGAAAAATCTTGCAGAAATGGAAAAAAATTCTCCACTGGACGGTATTACTATCCGCGTCCGCGGCAACCGGATCGTGCGGAACGGGAAAAAATATTTTGCCGGTGAATCCTTGTGGACCACTTCAAAAGTTGAGTTCAAGGACTTTGCCGGAGATATTGCCGCATTGAAAAAACTTCCATTCAAAAAGTTTACCGACAATTTTTATTATTCCACGACATTTTATTATGATCTGGACTGGTACAACGATGCCCACTGGGCACAGGCTGCCGCCAATTTCGGCGTTGCCGCTAAAGTATGCCGTGCGGCAGGGTTGAAGGGAATGCTTTTTGATATTGAGGAGTACGGCAGGCGTTTCTGGGATTACCAGAAACTGGTCGATCCGAAAAAAGGTTACAAAGATACCTGCAAGATCGTTTACAAGCGCGGTCAGCAATGGGGAAAAGCTGTGTTTGCCAACTATCCGGAAATAACGATCTTCATGCCCTTCATGCTTTCCATGTATACCGGAAACCTTTCATCTTCCTTTATCAATGGTATCTTGAGCGTCATGCCTCCCGCTGCCCGGATCATCGAGGGTTATGAATCCGACGGATACCGTGCCGGAAAACCGGAGGATTATGCGGTCATCGCCGCTAAATATTACCGCAATGCCAAATTCAAAGTCGCTCCTGAGAACCGGAACCGGTATCTGGCTCAGGTGGAACTTGCTCCCTCCTTTTATCTTGTCTCCATCGTAAGACATC
>JAFVRT010000230.1 GCA_017504125.1 Lentisphaeria bacterium | reverse complement strand
TATATCTGGATCTTTCAGGAAGCGGACTGTTCCGATGGGGCATGCTGCGGAAAGGCATCGATATGATCGGAGCAGAACGGATCCTTTTCGGCAGTGATTTCCCGGTGGTAAGCTCAGGTATGACCGTCGCGGGAGTCCTTTTTGAACATATCACGCCTGCAGAGCAAAGCATGATATTCAGAGAAAATTTCCTCCGCCTGACGCAATACGATATTTGAAAAAATACTGTATACGGAACTTGAAATTTTTACTGTAGCGTAGTATTGTATCCAAATGATACAGCAGTAATACAGGAATCAGAAATCATGTTACGAGTTTCAGATATCGCAGAAAGTTTGCTTCAGGAGCTGATAAACGATCCTCCGGAACCCAATGCGCCTGTTAAGTCCAGCCGTGAAATCGCCGCCCGCTTCAGAGTTTCACTGCTTACCGCCGACCGGGCAATAAAAAAACTGGTCGAGCATGGTGTGTTTTACCGGGTCGGGCGTAAAGGCACATTTTTCCGGCAGCTGCCTCCGGACGGCATCAAAAAACCGCTTATCGGCTTCGCTGCATGTTTTCAAGGTGATATGCAGCACAGAAACGAAATGAACCGGGAAAATCTTGCATTGCTGCGTAAAAACTACCGGGTACGGATCATTATGCATCATGAACTGAAAGATCCGATCATCAGTTCCAAAGAATTAGCCGGATTGGATGCTCTTGTATTGACAAGTGATCTTATAGACGACGAAATACGCCGCAATCTTGCAAGATTCAACAAACCGATCGTTTCCATGTACCTTGAATTTGCTGCCGACGCAAACATCAATCAGGTGATACTGGATTTTTCTGAAGCATTCAATAAGGCTGTTTCGTTGATTCAAAACTGCAGAAATCGACGCTTCATTCTGATTGCTGAAATGCACAGCAATGGGAGATTCAGACTGGAAAATTTCAAAAATGCTCTGCGCCATGCCGGAGTGCCTGAAAAAAATATTGCTGTAATAAAACTCCCTCATTGCAGTCACAGTACTTTTTCTCCGGCAGAAGTAATAGAAAAACTGCTCCCCCAACTGAATGGGAAATTTATTTTCTGCACTTCTGACATCATTTCTGAAATGCTTCTGAAAGCCTTGAACGCTTCTGATTTGACTCCGGGAAAAGATTTCGAATTTCTCGGATGTGACAATCTGGCAGCCGCCGATATCGGACTTTCAACTGTTGACTGTCATTTTTCCAAGATTCCGGAAACAGTATGCAAACTGTTGGACACATGTTTGCGCGCCAGAGATAATTTCAAGTATACGATTGCCATACCTGCCACTCTCGTGATCCGGGAAACGGCTCTCGCTTATGCGGAAGAAGAAAACAAACTTGCAGAGTGTCAGATACATGGATAGAAAATATAAGGTTAAAGGAAATAAATCAT
Organism: Lentisphaeria bacterium; assembly: GCA_017504125.1. Taxonomy (GTDB): domain Bacteria; phylum Verrucomicrobiota; class Lentisphaeria; order Victivallales; family Victivallaceae; genus UBA1784. The sequence goes on along the minus strand of JAFVRT010000230.1, from coordinate 1,426 downwards.
GACAAAAATACATTCTGATATTTTAAGTACGATAGGTTCAACTCCGCTGGTACGCATCAATAAACTCAACTCTACCAAGGCGGAAATCGTCGCAAAACTGGAAAGTTTCAACCCTGGAGCCAGTGCCAAAGACCGTCCGGCTCTGGCCATGATCGAAGCGGCGGAAAAAAGCGGACTCCTGAAACCGGGAGCCATGATAATAGAACCCACTTCAGGAAATACAGGCATCGGACTGGCTGTCGCGGCCGCAGTCAAAGGATACAAATTATGCCTGACCATGCCGGATACCATGAGTGTTGAAAGAAGAAAACTTCTGGCTGCTTACGGTGCGGAAATAGTTCTCACTCCGGGCGCGGAAGGCATGACAGGAGCAATAGCAAAAGCGGAAGAATTGAAACTGGCAAATCCGGGCGCATTCATCCCTCAGCAGTTTAAAAATCAGGACAACGCAGCCGCTCATGAAAACTCCACCGGCCCGGAAATACTGCGCGATACGGAGGGCGAAATCGCCGCGTTGGTAGCTGGTGTCGGTACCGGGGGAACCATTACCGGTACGGGAAGATTTCTGAAAAAACATGTTCCGGGAATGTTGATCGCCGCTGTCGAACCAACCGAAAGTCCGATCCTTTCCGGCGGAACACCAGCTCCGCACAAACTGCAGGGCATAGGAGCAAATTTCATCCCGGATGTCCTGGATGTCAAACTCCTTGACCGGATAATTACTGTTTCTGCAGAAGATGCAGCCCGTACCGCTCGCGAAGCTGCAAGCAAAGAAGGTATCCTCATCGGAATTTCAGGCGGTGCTGCCCTTTGGGGAGCATTGGAACTCGCACGCAGCGGGGAATTTGACGGAAAAAGAATCGTGGTGATCCTCCCAGACTCCGGTGAACGCTACCTGTCCACATGGCTGTTTGAACAATAAAACTCTCACCATTGGTAATATAAATCTTAGTCCGCAAAATCACCAGTACACAGACTCTGCCTGAACAAACGATAGCTCTTGCTGTCGTAAAGGTTTTTGCATCGCCTTGGAGCGCGGCTGTTGCGTGCAGAATGAGGTTTTTTTGAAGACTCGCGCTGACGCGCTCCTTTTTTTATGGTGAGGGGACGCTTACGCCGCCCCCCTCACACTCCCCCATGCACCCGCGCTGACGCGCTTGCCTTGGGGCACGGCGGTTGCGTAAAGAATGAGGTTTTTTTGAAGACTCGCGCTGACGCGCTCGTTTTTTTATAGTGAGGGGACGCTTACGCCGCCCCCCTCACACTCCCCCATGCGCCCGCGCATGCGGGAATGAGATGCTCACCCATCTCTCGATTTTTATGCACTGCACACAATAAACTATACAGTCTTCCCTTTGGCAGTAATCACAAACTCCGCCTGAACAACCCCCTTCAAACGGCGTATCTCATTTACCAATTGGCGTAT
>JAFVRT010000229.1 GCA_017504125.1 Lentisphaeria bacterium | reverse complement strand
CTCCTCGGCTTTGGCATAGCCGCCGCCCCACATACCGGCAACAAATCCGGGCGCAGCAAAGTCATGGACCGCTTTGCGCTGGATCCCGCCGTAGTAGGAAAGGCAGTTGATATGTTTCATCAGCTGCACCCAGTCGTAGCTGTAACCGGGGATCTGAGTTCCGGAAAGACCGACTTTGGAACCGGGAACATATTTTCTCAGCTCTTTGCCGGTATTACCTACCCAGTTCTTGGCAAAGGCCTTGACCATGAACATCTTGTGATCCAGCCACGGAGCAAGGTTGTCCTTGCTGCTCAACTCTTTGAGCTGGACAGGCATCACTTCGTCCCACTTTTTGTATTTGCGGTTCCATGTTTTGTTCAATGCTTCGAGAGTTCCGTACTGTTTTTTCAGCTCGGCGCGGAAATCTTTCAAACAATGGGGAGCGAAGCAGACCATGCTGCCCAGATATGCTTCGTCAGCGATCTCGTGATGCAGGATCCCGTAGTAGCGGTAACGCTGCTGGAGTACTTTTGCTTTGATGATCGCTCCGGCTTTCTTCCAATGTTCCGGATCAGAGAAGCATGGGGTGCGTACCGGATCACTGGGGATATCGTGACGGTATTTCAGGTCGGTGGTATTATTGGCATGTCCGGCTCCGTACATCACCGGAGTCAGGTTGGAGTTGCGGAGAGTTTTGAACCAGCCCATGGATTCATTATTCTGCATGAAAGATGATATCCACATGGTGAAACCCATTTGAGAGGCCAGACGCGCATAGGGATTCCGGCCCAACCAGACGAGCGAATCAAGATAAGTGAGATCCTTTGATTTGGCGGGCATGGAAAATTCAGCAAATCCCCGGCTCAATTCTTTGGAACCTGACTTGAGATAGAGATGCAGACGGTAAAGAGTGGTGTAGGGAGGCAGAACTTTGAATGAGATATCGTTTTGGGCTCCTGCCTTGATATTGCCTTTGACCACGATACGGTCATTGGTGTCGCTGACGCTGTATGCAAGGACACTTCCGGCAGGGATGGTTCCTGCTGCGGAAACCCGGACTTTGACTTCTCCGCCGCGTTCAAAGACTTTGTCCTTATCGGCAAACACAGCAGTAAGTTTATTGGTATCGGGCGTGGTGAAATTCACTGCTCCGAAGTCGAACTCCCGGCCTTTAAGATCGGTTACCCGGTAATCGGCAATATTGATACCGCCTGAAATATAAGGCACTTTGAAGTTTACATCATTGACACCGGCTTTCAGAGCGGCTTTCTGCACAAAACGGGCCTTTTCTCTGCGGTTCATATCCTTAATGACCACATTGAGCAGCACGGTTTGAGCTTTTGCGGATTTCAGGCGCACCCCCTGTTTCAGATTCCCGATCACCTTTACTTCAGGTTCGACACCTGCCACATAGCGCAGACTCTTGAGAGCTGAAACATTGATGTACTCCCAGTAAGGGAAGTCAAAACTGTAATAGGAAGGAGTCCTTTCATTGGCAAATTTTTTGGGAACACAGGGGAAATTCTGGGCCTCAAGATAGTATTCGCTTTTGCTCCTTGTGAAACATATCACCCGTGATTTGCCGTTCTGCCAGGCGGTGAATGAACGGGCAAACCAGTTTTTGGGGACCTTGCGGAGTTCCGGAGTTGCGAATATACCTTCAGGTGTTGCAATTTGTTTGCCCAGCAGTTCGGCAGGAATATTGCGGCAGTTATAAAAGAGTATGCCGCTGCCATCTTTCTGGAACTTGCGCACTATACTGATAAAAGCTGCAGATGGAATACGGCTGAAATCAATGTCCTGAACGATGACTGCTTTCGGAGATTTTTTGATTTCTTTAAGCAGCGCGATGGTGTAGGGTTCAAACTTTTTGCCGAAGACGACATTCCATGCTTTTGCACCGCTTTCGATCCAGCGGAGCAAAGGAATGAATTTGTAGGTCAACTTCATGCGCTGGGCGAATTCTACGATCTGCCGTTTGCCGGTGTACTGGATACTGTGAGTAGTGGCAAGCGGCAGATAAAGGATCTCCGGCATAAGATCTACCGGATTCGACATCCACTTTTTGTGAGGAGTCACTGTGTCATGGGAGAGTTTTTCGATAAAGTCAAGCGCAGGATAGTTGGTTTCCTTGAGTTCATCGCGCATCAGCTCCATGGGGGAACGCATGGAATAGGAAAAATCCTCAGGAACGATACTGACATTATCGACCCACAGATACTGCAGAGGTGAATTTGCTCCGAAACGGACAACTCCGGCTTCTGCCGCCTGAGGCTTGAAGAATGTATATGAAACCTTTTTCCAACGGTAAGAACTTTTTACACAGTCCACATTTATTCTGGTCTTGGGGACATCCTTATTGTTTTTGTCCGTGAATTCGATCATGCATGTGACCCAGGCACGATCCGGATTTTCGCTGCGCATGTTGGCTGAAAAATGGTATTTTACGCCCTGTTCAGGTCTGAAAAATACCGGCCAGATGCAGTAGAAGTTGGAGCCTTTGGGACGGTGGAGTTTTATGCATTTGGAGTTGTTGATTCCTTCATCGACCCATGAGAAAAGTTTACGGCTGCGGACGCCGTAGCTCCAGGAGTAACCGTCAGCCCAGGGGACATTGGGGGCTTTGCGTTCAAGCGAACCGTTGTAGGCCAGATCGGGACCGCCTTTGAAAAGTTCCGCCGGATAAGTTTTTTCACTTTTCCGGTCAAAACAGATGCGGTAAGCAAAACTGTCCTTGCCGATAAATCCGGGGGCTTTGGCACGGGTATTGTAAGCAAAACCGTCTTTGAATTTGGTGAAATAATAACCCTGTTTGTTTATGCCGGGCACAAATACGAGGATCCGCTGTTCTCCGGAGGCAAGTTTTTCCACGGTAAAGGGAACCGGTTTGTCGTATTCCGGAGCTTTGTTGGCAAGATTGTATACCGTTATCATCCCAGGATCAAGATTTCCGGGGATCTTCACTCCGCGGATGGAGTCGCAATACTGACGCTTGCCCTGGATATCCAGAGTTTTGCGGGAACGGGGCATGATACCGTTCCCGGTGAAAACAGCAGTAACTCCTTTGTCGTTTTTGACATAGTAATCGAGCCATGCCGGAACATTGCCTTTTGCCTTGGTGAAAGGACGGGCCGCATATTTTTTCAGCAGTTCAGGAACATTTTCAGAAATGATGACTTTGATGTCGAATTCGACACTTTTCCCTGCCGGGATCTTCTGTTCCCGCAGAAAATACTCCAGAGTGGAAAGGTCATTTGAACCGGTGAACCAGTTGTAAAAAGCACAGAGCAGATCTTGCGGCGGCAGCACAACGGCTCCGGTTTTGTCATCGTTGCCCATGAAGGCTGTTACAGGACTTGAGGTATCCATGACCCAGTTGTCGCCGGAAACATTTCCGGGATGGATGGATTTGACCAGTTTACCCTTGCGGAAATGGAAATAGGTATTTCTCATTCCCATACCGTCAAAACGGCGCAGCATGGTGCGTGACCAGATACCGGCTTTGGAGTCCTTGCCGGAAAGATTGTCAAATTTGTAACTGACGGTCATGGTATTGGTCTTTGCATCGAGCGAAAAAGTCTTGGTCACCCGCAGAAAGTCAAAATTCTGAACCCCGACAGCAGAAAATGAAATCGAATTTCGGGTCAATGCAACGGGAGTGAATTCCAGATTGGAAAATTCTTCCACATACTGTTTTTTCCCTTCGCTCCGTAAAACTTTTTCGGTAAAACTCAAGGTTTTTTTATCAGGATAAGTAAGTGCTTTATCCCCAAGATAAAGAGTTTTCAGCGCGCCGCCTCTGGTGTCAAAAACAGCTTTGAGTTTTCCCGCCGAAATAGTGAATTCTGCTGCATGGAGCAACGATGCTCCAAAGCACAGAACCATCATGAAAATAAATTTTTTCATATTATTCTATCCTTTGTTTTTTTTCAGGGTTTTTCGCTATATACGAGAGACTGCTTAGCAGCCATTTGGCTCATTGAGGAAACTGCGGTATGACCATCCATTGCCAGAGCCACATTTTTGCCGTTATGACGGTCTTCAACGCGTTTGTCTGTGGGATCGGCTGTAG
>JAFVRT010000228.1 GCA_017504125.1 Lentisphaeria bacterium | reverse complement strand
GGGTTCCAAACACTCCTGCACAAAACTGCTTTGGCACGGCTTTTGCATAAAAGGGGAAGTGAAAACATCAACACGAAAGAAGGGAGGAATTTTTATGAACATGGAAAAATTCACCAACAAAAGCCGTGAAGCTCTTATAGAGGCTCAGAACACCGCAGTACGGAATAAGAACAATGAACTGCGTGCACTCCATCTGCTCTGTGCATTGCTCAACCAGAAAGAAGGTCTGGTAAACTCCATAGCCTCCAAACTTGGGGTCAATGTACAGCTTCTCAGCGATCAGGCGGAGCGTGCCGTCGGTGATTTGCCCAAAGTTGCCGACAACCATGGACAGATATATTCTTCCGGAGAATTTTCCGAAGTTCTGACCCGCGCGGCAGAAAAGGCCGGAGAGATGAACGACGAATACATCAGTGTCGAACATCTGTTCATGGGGATCCTGAACGGTTCCGGTTCCGGTGCGGAAAAAATCCTGAACAATGCCGGGATAAATTGCGAAAAGGTCTTGCAGGCCCTGCAGACGCTCCGCGGCAGTCAGCGTGTGACTTCAGCTGATCCGGAAGGGACTTTTGAAGCATTGAAAAAATACTCCAAGGATCTGACACAACTTGCCATGCAGGATAAACTTGATCCTGTTATCGGGCGTGACGATGAGATACGCCGGGTGATCCAGATCCTTTCCCGGCGCACTAAAAACAATCCTGTACTCATTGGAGAACCCGGAGTTGGAAAAACCGCCATTGCCGAAGGTTTGGCGCGTCGTATCATTCGGGGTGATGTGCCTGAAAATCTGAAAAACCGTCAATTGGTTTCGCTTGATATGGGGGCATTGATAGCGGGAGCGAAGTTCCGCGGTGAATTTGAGGAACGCCTGAAAGCCGTCCTGAACGAAGTAGTCAATGCTGAAGGGAAAATAATCCTTTTCATTGATGAGCTTCATACAGTAGTCGGAGCCGGAGCATCAGAGGGTTCAATGGATGCGGGGAATCTTTTAAAACCCATGCTTGCCCGCGGAGAGCTCCATTGCATCGGCGCGACGACTCTTGACGAGTACCGTAAATACATTGAAAAAGATGCGGCATTGGAACGCAGGTTCCAGTCGGTCATGGTAAATCCGCCTGCTGTCGAAGACACCATTTCCATACTTCGCGGTCTGAAAGAGCGTTACGAGATCCACCACGGGGTGAAGCTCCGTGACGGGGCATTGGTAGCAGCGGCGGTATTATCGGACAAATATATTGCCGACCGTTTTCTGCCGGACAAGGCCATTGACCTGGTGGATGAAGCAGCAGCAGCCTTGCGTACAGAGATCGACAGCAGTCCCAAGGAGCTTGACGAAAATGAACGCCGGGTGATGCAGCTGGAAATCGAAATAACCGGTTTACGCAACGAAAAAGATGCAGCGGCGATAAAACGGCGTACTGAGCTGGAAAAAGAGATAGCAGATCTGAAAGAGACCGGCAAAGAACTCCGGGCCCGTTATGAAAAAGAAAAATCAGCTATTACCGGACTCCGTCAGTACAGAGAATCTCTTGATCTGGCAAAGCTCCAATTGGAAAAAGCCGAGCGCAGTTACAATCTTGAAGAAGCGGCCAAACTTCGTCATGGTACGATCCCCGGAATAGAGCGTCAGATCGCAGAAGCGGAACAGGCGATAAAAAGTGACGGCAGTTCACGGATGCTGAAGGAAGAAGTGGACGAAGAAGACATTGCGGCGATCATCAGCCGCTGGACCGGTATACCGGTGGCAAAACTGGTGCAGAGTGAAAAAGAAAAACTGCTGCAGCTGGGGGAAAGGCTTCACGATCGTGTCATTGGACAGGACGAGGCTGTAACTGCAGTTGCGGATGCGGTACTCAGGGCGCGAGCTGGCTTGAATGATCCCAACCGCCCCATATCGAGTTTCATTTTTCTCGGTCCGACGGGAGTTGGAAAGACTGAGCTTGCCAGAGCTTTGGCGGAGCAGCTTTTTGATGATGAGCGTGCGATGGTGCGTATTGACATGTCCGAATACATGGAAAAATTCAGTGTATCGCGTCTGATAGGTGCGCCTCCAGGCTATGTAGGTTATGATGAAGGCGGTCAATTAACTGAAGCGGTACGGCGGCGTCCTTATTCCGTGGTACTTTTTGATGAGATCGAAAAGGCGCATCCGGATGTTTTCAATATTCTGCTGCAGATACTTGAAGATGGTATTGTCACAGATTCCCAGGGGCGTACAGTAAGTTTCAAAAACACGATCATCATCATGACGAGCAACATAGGCAGTTCCATGATCCTGAATTCCGGGAAGGGTCCGGAG
>JAFVRT010000227.1 GCA_017504125.1 Lentisphaeria bacterium | reverse complement strand
GGTGCCGCGGACACCGTGAAGACAGTCGGAACAACAGTCATAATATTCCGGAAAAAAGTATTTTTCAATGGATTCCTGCACTTGGGCAGCCAGCGTATCATGACCGGCGAATTTCAGACAGGCGTACCAGAGAGCCTGTATTTCGACCGGATAACCTTCTCTTGGGGTCCCGGCCGGGAAATTAGTATCCATCCATGTGAAGTGTGCCGGACTGAATATCAGACCGCTGGAATGATCCATTTTTATCCCGTTTGGAGTTCCGGTGATAAAGGAGTTGATGATCGAAGAAATCACATCGCGCAATTTCCTTCCGGAACAATCGGAATCCAGGATTGTTTCATTGCCGGTTTCTGCTATATAGTCCCTTACTCCGAGGATCAGATACAGAGGAGCATCGCTGGTATCCCGGTTGGCATCATTGGCTCCGTGCATTACATTGGGCAGAGTTCCATGTTTTTCAAATCCGGCAAAGGCACGGAGTATCATGGTGCATCCGGGGCGGAACTCCGGGACTTTGACCAGACCGCGCAAGGCGATCAGAGTATCCCGGCCCCAGTCCAGAAACCATGGAAAACCCGCGATCACAGTATTCAGATCGTTCCGTTTCACTATGAAACGGCGCATGGCATTTACAAGCTGATCCGAAGAACTTTTGGCAGATTCCGGCCAACTGCATTCTGCAGCCGGAACTGTCCGGGCAGAAAGGGTGAAACTTTCTTTTTCTTTCAGGGGAACATGGAAATATCCCGGACTGAATCTGTCCGTTTTATCTTCAAGTCCGTAATAGCGTTCGGAAGGCAGATCGCACATGTAGTGCCATTCAGGTTCCTGATGCCATGTGCCGCAGCTGGTTTCCACCGTGAGTTTCCGCTTGGCAGGAGCAAAAGAAAAGCCGCGGCAAAAGTGGGTGACAGAATGGGGAAACTTCCATTCCGGACCATTGCATGCTTTGGTTACATGATGATTTATCCGGTCTTCCAGTTCCGGACGCAGGATGATCGCAACAGGAGTTGAATCAGGAACTCCGGAGTTGGCGGGACGGAAAAATCTCAATTCCACGGCTTCTCCGGAAATGGGAAATTTGAACTCAGCTTCCAGATCCATGTGTCTGCCCTGACCGGCGGGAATACGGAAGTGCCAGCGGAAACAATTTTCCCCTGAGGAGAAAAACTTGGTGATGACATTTTCATCTATCTTGCGGGAATATCCTTCTGTCGTCAGATAAATATGCAGGCCGGTGAACATACAATAGCGGTCGACCGGGATCGCCGGATCATTATTGACTGCCAGAATCGAATGGTATTTACAGGGAAACGAACCGAATCCGGCCGGAAACATGGCATAAGAACCGGAGTCGTTGGAACCGAATACCAGAAGTTCCCGTTCTTTTACTTCGCTTTTGGAATACTCCCGACGAAAATTGAAATGTCTGTATTCCGGAAGTTGGCACAGTTTGCCTTTCAAGATACGGCAGTTTCCGTTTTCGAAGGATCCTATATGCAGATCCAGATTGCGTCTTTGCGCGGAGGAATTCTTTTCCAGTACCAGCAATGCTCCGTATGAACCGTTTTTCAGCGGTACTCCGCGTATAAATCCGGAAGATTCTTCTTTTATGATGCAGCGGAAGGGATAGGGATTTTTTACCAGCAGCAGATCTCCGCAGGGAACAGGGATTATCCGACGGGTATCCTGTTCTCCCTGCCAGACGGTCAGCGGAGCAATGGCAGATGATGCCAATTCTGCAACAAACTGCTCCGGGGAGTCGGTAAAAGAAATTTCAGGCAGCTTTTCATTTTTCCAGCCATGAAGTGCCACAAACGCCTTTTTTTCCATAAGTTTCACTTCATTGCAAAGTGCGATATCTGAGAGTTTGGATTCATCTATTTCAACGGCAAAACCGTCACCCGGTGCAAGATCAAGACAAAGAAGATCTTCTTTACGGTAAAAAGTTACCGTTTCCCCGCTCAAAAGATCTTTGCCGGAATCGGGAAATGTTCCGGCAAATGAAAGAGTGGAGGAATTTTCGCAATCAGGATTCAGTAATACCAGAACTCCGGACTCTCCGTTTTCACCGCTGCGCATCACAGCCAATGCCTCACCGTCACTGCTGGTGATATTTTTTATTTGGGAGGTTCCGGAAAAAGCCGGATGGGTACTCAAAAGCCGGTTCAATGTACAGATCAGAGTACATAAATTCTCCTTTTCGCC
>JAFVRT010000226.1 GCA_017504125.1 Lentisphaeria bacterium | reverse complement strand
CTTTGAAACAGGCCAAACATGTGGCCGGATACGGACAGCAGAAACATCGCGCCGCGGAAGTCCGGAAAAATGCTCCGGTACATCGTCCGAAAGTCCATGGTTTTGAAGAAGTCTGCCGCCAGATGAACGGCGTTATCAAGTTTCATCGCGGTGTGCTGCCGGGACCTGCCGGTGCCGCTGTGTGAAAAAACTTGTCGGCCCCGGCAAAATAGCTCCGGAGTTGTTGAAAAGAAATGGCGCAGCAGGACTTTCTGAAAGTAATTGTGCGTTGGCTGATACCGGTTGCGAACTCGGTAAACTCGATCTGCTTCCCGGAGGAGGAATGTTTCCTGTGATTTTTACCAAGCCTGCTCACGGCGTACGCGAAGTGAAGGTGTTGTGTGCAGACGGCAGCGTATGTAAATTTGATGCCCGTATTTTTCGCAGCAGTTCCGATGTAATCAGATACTTACAGAAAAGTTCCAGGCATGGCAGACATAAAGTCTGGACGAAACTTTTACGGGCCGCTGCTCATATAGACCGGGCCAGATGAAAATTATATACAGGAAAGGAATATTTTATCGTGTTTGCGGAAAATGGGAAATTACGGATCCGTCCGGTAATGGGAAATCAGGTCAAAATCGTTGTCGCCGGTGATACCTGCCCGCACGGCAGTGCGGAAGATGATTTGCTCGGAGGCAATACTTCCAGGCTGCTGGCCGGTATAAAACCTGCTCTCGAAGATGCCGATCTGCGTATTATTCAATGGGAAACTGTTATTTCAGACACGCCTGATCCCACGCTTAAATGCGGTCCGAATCTGATCGTCAGTCCGGGGTGTGAATCCTTTATCACCGAAGGCGGATTTGAAATCGCTCTGCTGGCCAACAATCATACCGGCGATCATGGCGGAGCCGGTGTCATGTCAACCATGAAGATCCTTAAAGACAAAGGGGTTATGACTGTTGGAGCCGGAATGAATGCCGAAGAAGCTGCCAAACCTTTGCGCTTTGAAAAGAACGGACTCAAATTCAGCATCATCAATGTGTGTGAAATGGAATTCGGTACTGCCAAGGCGGATCAACCCGGAGCAAACGCAATGAAAGAATATAAAGTTCCGGTTCAGATTGCAGAAGAAAAGCGTATCAGCGATATCGTGATCGTGGTGATCCATGGCGGAAATGAATTCAATCCCGTTCCCAGTCCCCGAATGAAAGATCTTTACCGTTCATTTGCCGCTGCCGGAGCGCATCTGGTGATGAATATCCATACCCATTGTCCTCAGGGGATCGAACTTTTCGGAGGTGTACCCATCGTTTATTGTCCCGGAAACTTTTTCTTCTCGGATATGGGAGAATTCAATCCGGCGAGTTTCTGGTGGAGCGGTTATCTTCCCAAATTTACTTTTGACAGCCGCGGTGTGGCTGAAATCGAGATCACGCCCTATGTGTTTTCTCCGGCACCGTGGAAGATCGAAGCACTTACAGGGGCGCAGCGTCAATGGTATCTGGAATATATCGACAGGATCAGTGCCGCGATCGATGCTGAAGGTGATCATCTTTTTGACATCTGGTGTGCTTTTAAGTATCAGATGCCTATTTCCTGGATCCATAATGCTCCGGCCGAAATTCTGCTGAATGATATAACTTCAGAAGAAGGCTTGAAGCGTCTGCCGGTGATCAGACATCTTTTTACATGCCAGTCCCACAACGAACTTGCAAGAAATGTGTTCCTGCTGACAGAGCAGAAAAGAATCAGTGAACTTGTTAAGGAAATACCTTACCTCACAGAACTGCGTACTGCCCGTTTTGCAGAGCAGGCAAAGTAATTGACCATATACTGAAAATCCGGTACGGCTGAATTGCTGTACCGGATTTTTTTTAAGGCTCTGTGCCCCATGCTGGCAGTTTTTTTCTCAATATCTTTCAGCGGTACAAAGCCTTTGGGAAAAGCGATTGTTTATACAGCAGGTGTTCTGCCGATAGTGTGGTCAAAGGCATCCATGTAGCATTGCCAGTCACTTAACAGCAGATCATGTTTGCCGGTACGGAGAAAATAACTCACATCGGTGCCGACCGGGGTATCAGGAGCCGGTTGGGATTCTGATTCCAACGGCTTTTTTCCGTAAAGTTTGAAAACCGGTCCGGCACTCCAGGTCGAAAGATATTCACCTTTGGGGTCAGCCCAGAGGTCTTCTGTCGCGCTGTGGACTGCTATTGAACGCGGAGCTGTCAGCGCGATGAGCTGATGCTGGTCAACAGGAAGTTTTTCCGGGGTCAGGGCGACATCTTTCATTGTGTGGGTGAACCAGTAGTTGCCGTAACCCGCCGGATTTCTGCACATGGTATAAAGGGTTTCTCCGAAAAGCCTGCGGTCCGGGGCAGCTCCGCCGCAGCCTGAATCATTGACACATACCAGTTTGAAACGGGTGTCTTCTGCACCGCACCACAACGAAGTTTTTCCCAAACGGGAGTGGCCGAAAACCGCTGCTTTGTCAGCATCGATTTCCGGGAGCGTTTCCAGACAATCCAGCATGCGTGAAATTCCCCATGCCCATGCTCCGATCGCAGTAGCATTTTTATGTTCAGCAAGTTCTTCCGGAGTCATGAAGATCCGGAATATACTCTGATACCAGCCGCCGATATGATCGGGGAAGAAATCGTGATAAGAGCAGACCGCCAGCGCAAAGTTTCTTTTCATTATTTCAGCCAGAGGGAAACGGCGGGTCTGGACGCCCCTGACCCGGGTGAAACTGTTCAGGAGAGCTCCGGCGTGTCCGGTCATTCTGATATCTTCCTCGTCAGAAACCACATGATTTCCGATAAAAGTCAGTCCGGTAAAGACCGGAACCGGCCCGGATGCAGCAGCCGGGATATACAGCAGCATGACAGCTTTGTGGGAACGGCCGTCGTTCATGGAAAATTTCAATTCTATTTCCCGTCTGACCGCCAGTCCGTCAATGGCATCTTTTTTTTCGCTGAGCAAAGTGTATTCCACTTTGTCAGGCCGCGGCAGGCGGCGGCCGTACATCACATCACGGAAAGTCTGAAGCAGGGCAGGACGGTTGGCTTCCCATTGTGCACTATCGGTTATTTCCCGTCCATCGACTGTGCGGAGCAGTTCCGGAAGTGTGAACGGCGGAATTTCGGATTCGTTGTAATTGGCTGTCCAATCAACGGTATTCTGTACATACATTGTTTATTTCTCCTGTTAAATATTCATGCCTGTCAGCAGGGCCTGAAGTTTTGCATCTATTCCTACTCCCTGAGCGCGTTGGGAGGTGATGAACTCCCTGAGTTCACCGCGTGGAACGGTGAAAACTTCAATTGACTCATTTTCTTCCGGATGAGCCACGGGAGGAGTTTCCCGGTATTTGTTTCCGTCTATTTCAATAACAGCAATGGTAACTGTTTCACCGGACATTCCCGGTGAACTGTTGCCCGGCGGCAGACAGCGGACGACTTTACCTTCGTATCCGGTTTCTTCGTAAAGTTCCCGGAGTGCGGCAGTTGCGGCGTCTTCTCCTTCATCGATCAGACCGGCCGGCAATTCCAGAACCATTTTCCCGGCCGGGGCTCTGAATTGGCGGACCAGTACAAAGCTGTCATCAGGAACGATATGGGGGATTATCAACGCTGCACCGCGGGAATTTGTACGGCTGACAGCCTCCCATTTCCGTTTTTTTCCTTTGCTGTCAGTAAATCCGATTATTTCCATTCTCAGGAATTTACCCTCCGCGACGCACTCTATATTGTCAATAACAGGTTTCATAAAATATCCTCATAATACATTTTTTTGCTTTAAATATATAAAATGCACTTGAAAAATCGAAAAGTCAAGTTAAATTATATAAAAGACCGCAAAAAGACTCCAATTTTACTCGAATGGTCATTGTGTATTTCTCCCGGATCCAGCTTCTTCCGGCGCGGTGCCTTTCCTATAAGTTCTTTTCATCGGCTCTGTATTTTTGTCTTTTAACTTGATATTTCCTATTCCGGAGTGTTTTTTATGATCCTGGGACTTACCGGTGCCATCGGTTGCGGAAAAAGTACCGCATGCAGTTACTTTGCTCAAAAAGGCTGGCGTCTTTTTGATGCCGATAAAAGTTGTCATGCTCTTTATCGTGATATCAATGCTCCTCTGGGAAAGGCGATACGGGATGAATGGGGCGCAGAGTGTTTCAATGGCGATGGCACATTGAACCGTCAGGTGCTGGCGGAAAGAGTTTTTACTTCAGACAGTGAATTGGAAAAACTTACTCAGCTTATATATCCTGCGCTTTTTGAAGCAATGGAAAAAGAGATCGCAGCTGCCAGAGCCGCAAATGTCAATATGCTTTGTGAGGTCCCGCTGCTTTTTGAATGTGAAACTGAAAAGTATTTTGATATGACTTGCACGGTGTGGAGCGGGCGCGAACTGCGGCACAGCAGATTGCGGAAATTCCGTAATTTTACCGATGAGGATATCGGGCGCAGAGAAGCCAGACAATGGAGTGCAGAAAAAAAACTTGAAGCGGCTGATGTCGCTTTTATAAATAACGGCGGACCTGAATTTCTTTACCGCCAGATAGATGATTTTATCAAGGAGCATGTGTGATATGAACGACGAAAACAAAGAAAACATCGCCCAAAATCTTCCTCAGGAAACCCCCGGAGCGGCCGCGCCGAAAAAACGGGGACGGCCGAGGAAAAATCCTTTGCCGGAAACAACCGTTGTTCCGGCCGCAGAACAGGCGGCAGTTCCAGCCGCCCCTGAAGCGGCGATTTCTGCTCCTGTCCCAGTACCGGAACCTGAAGCGGCGATTCCGGCATCTGCTCCGGCAGTTTTGCCGCCGATGCCGGTTCTGCCTGACGAAAACGGAGTGTCCAATGACATGCCGCGGGAAAACGGCGAAGCTAAAAATGATGGTCACAGGGAAGATAATTTTCATGACCGGCGCGGCAAGATGCGGGATCGCAATGACCGGCGCAGCAAGATGCGGGATCGCAATGACCGGAACAATAACCGGAACAATAACCGGAACAATGATCGCAATGACCGGAACAATGACCGGGAGCATCACCGTGATCACCGGAACAGCGAGCAGTATGAATATGATCGTGAATACAACCGTCAGGAACATACTCCGGAACGGGGGGATTATCGCGAGTACCGCGAAGTTTCCCCGGAGTCCGTGATACGGGATCCTACTGCACCAAGTTTGAATATAGCTGAGCTTCAGGGTAAATCCATGGATGAACTTACCGCTATGGGAACTGAACTTGGAATTGAGGGCATCGGGGCATTGGAAAAATCCAGCCTTATTTTTGAGATACTGCGGGCCAATGCCGAGAAAAACGGTCTGATGTACGGCAGCGGATATCTTGAAGTCTTGCCGGAAGGATTTGGATTTTTGCGTTCTCCTGAATACAGCTACATGCCGAGTTCAGAGGATATCTATATAAGCACTTCGCAGGTTAAACGTTTCTCTCTGAAAACCGGAGATTTCGTTACCGGGCAGATCCGTACTCCCAGAGAAAAAGAGCGTTTCTTCGCCATGCTCAAGGTGGAATCCATCAACCACGATGTGCCTGAGCGCAAGAAAAATATAATCCCTTTCACCAGTTTGGAACCTTATTTCCCGACGGAACGCCTGGTGTTGGAAAACGATCCCCAGGAATATTCCACCCGTGTTGTGGATCTTGTAACACCTATCGGTAAAGGTCAGCGCGGACT
Organism: Lentisphaeria bacterium; assembly: GCA_017504125.1. Classification (GTDB taxonomy): domain Bacteria; phylum Verrucomicrobiota; class Lentisphaeria; order Victivallales; family Victivallaceae; genus UBA1784. Next base: position 7,220 of record JAFVRT010000226.1, on the reverse strand, counting down.
TATCGTGGCTCCGCCCCGTACCGGAAAGACCGTTTTGCTGCAGAAAATAGCTCAGAGCATCCGGAAAAACAATCCGGAAGTACAGTTGATAATTCTGCTTATCGATGAGCGGCCGGAAGAAGTTACCGATATGAAGCGGGTCATCGATTGCGAAGTTGTGAGTTCCACATTTGATGAACCTCCGGAACGCCATGCTCAAGTGGCAGAGATGGTCATTGAAAAAGCCAAGCGGCAGGTGGAATACGGGCATGATGTGGTGATCCTGCTTGACAGTATAACCCGTTTGGCCCGCGCTTATAACACGCTTCAACCCCACAGCGGCAAGATCCTTACCGGTGGTGTGGATGCTGCCGCGCTTCACAAGCCCAAACACTTTTTCGGAGCCGCACGCAATATTCAGAATCATGGAAGTCTGACTATTATTGCAACTGCCCTTATCGACACCGGCAGCCGCATGGACGATGTGATTTTTGAGGAGTTCAAGGGAACCGGAAATATGGAACTGCATCTTGACCGCAGTGTTTCCGACCGCAGAGTTTATCCGGCTATCAATGTCGAATCATCGGGAACGCGGAAAGAAGAACTTCTGCTGCATCCGGAAGAATTGCAGAAGGTCTGGCTGCTGCGAAAGGTTTTCAACGATGTGCCGCCTGCCGAAGCGATTGAAATGCTGCTCAACCGCCTTAAAAAGGTCAAGACCAATGTGGAATTTCTGTATACTTTGAAGGATAATTACTGATGAGCAGTATACCGGAGCGCAATGAGCGGATCCTCAATATGATCCTGGTGTTTTTTACCGTACTTTTTATAGTGACTACGGTAGTGCTGCTGCTGCCTGCATGGCGTAACTACCGCAAGGTCAGAGCAGAAGAAGCCGCTCAACAGAATCTTCTTGATGAAGCAAAATTGGAACGGCAGAAATATCTGGAACGCCGCAACCGGTTGAAAAATTCACCGGCAGAGATCGAAAAAGTCGCCCGTGAAGACTACAATTTTGTTCGGAAAGGTGAAATCGTTATGAGTTATCCGGCTGAAAAGAAAAAGAGCGGAACAGCTCTGCAGCCAAGCGGGAAAAATCAGAAAAAAAATTGAAAAATTCCCGAAAAAATACTTTTATTTTTGCCGAACAGCAAATATATTATGAAAGAGGCACAGAATACTGACTTTGGCGGGACAAAATAGTGTGGCCGCGGTCAAATTGAAAACCGGATAAAAGAGTGTCTGAAGGAAATGTTTTTGGATTTGCCGGCAGTAATATAACGGCAGTAAAATTTTATACAATGGGAGAAAAGATGAAGAAGACAACGATTACGCTTCTTGCTGTGGCCGGAGTTTTTGCTCTGACCGGATGTAAACATGAAGTTATGCATGACCGCCAGTATGATCCGGCCGGTCCTCAGGAAGATCCCGGAATGAAACAGCCGGCGCATCGTCCTGCTCCGGCGGCTCCTGCTCCACTTGCTCCCGTGGAAGATCAGGGCGGAAAAAAGAGTCAGGCTTCTGTTCAGGAATTGCGCTATCAGCCCATGGGCGGGGAGTTTTCCAATGATGGTATTGCCGATGATGCCGCACCCCGCAAGCGTTCCGGAAAGTCTGCAGAAGGGCGTAAAAAAGTCAAAGGCGGCAGCGATGCCGGAGCCGCCAGGGGCGGTGTTTACATCGTGAAACCCGGAGATACCCTCGGCAAGATCGCTGCACGCAACAAGGTTTCTCTCAATGCGCTGCGTGAAGCCAACAATCTTGATCCCAAACGCGATAAATTTCTCCGTATCGGAACCAAACTGGTGATCCCCGGCGGCAAGAGTGCTGCGGGAAAGAGTTCCGGCAGAAAAGCTGTTGTCCGCAAAGGCGGAAAAAATACTCCCAAACTCAATTCTGACGGGACCTACACTATGGTACGCGGCGACAGTATACCCAAAGTCGCCCGTAAATTCGGTGTCCGCGCCAAGGCTCTGCAGCGTGCCAACAACCTTACGGATGAAGAAACTACCAGACTGCAGATCGGTCATAAACTGATCATTCCAACAGGAGATGATGCTGTGATCCGTAAAGGCAACGGCCAAAAGGCCCGCAAAGCAGCGAAGAAACCTGCGGTCAAAAAGGTCGAAGCCAAAGAAGATGCTGTTTTGCCTCCTCCTCCCGCAGTTGCCGCAGACAATGCCGGGACCCTTCCTCCTCCGCCCCCCGCTGCAGCAACTGCCGTTCCTGCGGCTGACAGCAACGCCGCCGCCATGCCTCCTGCGGCTCCGGTCGATTCGGTCAATGCTGTCGAAAGCAGCAATTTTGTTGCCGCCGGAGATGCCAAGACTCTGGCAGAATTTGCCGCCAAGCACAATACTACTGTTGAAGAACTCTGCAAGCTGAATCCTCAGATTGATCCTGCGGCTCAGCTGGAACCCAACAAGATGCTTTTCGTTCCCAAAAAGTGAATCTGATCCAATTCCCGACCCGGCTTTCAAGGCCGGGTTTTTTTTGTGAAAAAATATTTTATCTGTATTAAAAGTGCTTGAAAAACAGAATGATTACTGCTACTTTATATCAATGTGTTGAAAAAATCTCAATCTCAAAAAAAGGAGTACGAAAAATGAAAAAAGGCTTGCTGATACCGTTTTTGTTTTTTGTTTTTACCGGATTTCTGATGGCAGGAGAGAATGTATGGAGTTCCGGGAATAGCGGAAAATCTGTGTTTGACCAGGTCGGGGAACAGGGAGAGGTCAGAAAACAGGGCCTGGTTAAGAATAAGGAATGGTTTTCTTCCAAACTTCCGTCACAGCTGGTCAATGCTTCCGGAAAAAGGGTGGATACTGTTTCTGCGCTCAAAGGAAAGACCGTGGCACTTTATTTTTCCGCTTCATGGTGCGGTCCCTGCCGTGGATTTACTCCTCATTTGGTGAAGTTTTATAATGCCGCTGCTGCTCAATACGGTATCGAAGTTGTTCTGATCAGTTTTGACAGATCGGAAAAAAATATGTATGGTTACATGAATGATGCCGGAATGCCCTGGCTGGCCGTCCCATTTGAAGATGGTGCTCGCCGTAAGTTGAGCCGTGAACTCAAAGTGAACGGCATTCCACGCCTTGTCGTTTTTGCTCCTGACGGACGGATAATTTCACCTAATGCCCGTTCAGAAGTCAGCCGGATGGGGGTCAAGGCTGCTGCGAGGTGGACAGGGCGTACCGCAAAAGAAACTGCAACGGCTGCTGCGGCAGAGATTGCTGTTGCCAATAGGTCAGGCAACAGTTCAGACAATGCGGGGCAGGGGAGGGAATGGTTTTCTTCCAAACTTCCGTCACAGTTGGTCAATGCTTCCGGAAAAAGGGTGGATACTGCTTCTGCGCTCAAAGGAAAAATGGTTGCCTTTTACTTTTCTGCTTCATGGTGCGGTCCCTGCCGTGGATTTACGCCTAAACTGGTGAGTTTTTATAAAAGGATTGCGAGAAAACACAAATTGGAGATCGTTTTGGTCAGTTCAGATAAATCTGCCGGCAAGATGGCCGAATATATGAAAAAAGATCGTATGCCGTGGCTGGCTGTACCGTATAATGAAGGAAGGTTCCGCCAAAGTTTGCAACAGGAATTCCGGGTACGCGGGATCCCGCATCTTACAATCCTTGATCCGACAGGGAAAATAATTTCCCCGAATGGACGCTGGGATGTGGCCATACATGGGGACAAAGCCATTGACGCATGGAAATCTCCGAATTACAAACCGGCGACTTATCAGGATTACAAATCTCAAGAGAATTCTACGCGGAAAAAATCCAGATTCAAAAGACGACGCTGACGGAGTGAGTTGGTTATGAAAAACGGGATCACTGCACTTTGCGGTGATCCCGTTTGTTGTACGGATTATTTTTCCAGCTGCTTGCGGAGCCAGCAGTAGATCGCATCTCCCAACTGAGCACCTCCTTCTGCTGGAGGATGCAACGCGTTGTTATCGATGCGGAGTTTTCTTTTGCTGCGGGCATGGACTTGGGGCCAGGCGTAAATATAACTGTTACGGGGATCGATGCTCTGATGCAGAGGGATGATCCTTATATTGGGGTCTCCGGATTTTTTTACCAGTTGGATGATCTCGCGGTTGTAACGCTGGATATTGCGCCGGTACTGATACTTGGACTGACTGCAGCCGTAGTTGACTCCGAAGCCGTCCTGACCGCAGCCGCAGGGATTGGTTGCAACTCCGATGATCGCATCCGGGGCATGTTTCCGCAAAGCGGCAAGGAGAGTCCGGGCATTGGCCATGACTTTGACGATCGTGCTGTCAAGACCTTCCGGACGGCAGCCGAAAACATCATTGCCGCCAAGCTGGATGATGATGAAATCCGGTGCTTTGCCATTGTTTATCTTTTTCAACCATGCCGGAATATCAAGTACCTTTTTGCCGCCTTTGATCGAAAGAAGCGGACTGCGGTAACGGTAAACATTGCTCAAGGGGATTTTTTTCACGCTGAGGGCCTTCATTTGTGCGATTTCTGCTTTATCCTGAACCCCTTTCATTTCTTCCTCTGAAAATACCCAGCGGGTAAGAAATGTGTTCCAGGCAAATCCGCCGTAGCCATCGTGAGCCACCCCGCCGGGAACCACTTTTTTACCGGCTCCGGAATGGCTGCCGACGGGAGTATAACCGGAAAATCCGGCTTCCCGCATGACCTTGAGCAAATGTCCGGGATAACCGCTGTTCGCGCCGGAAGCCGCCAGCAGGGCAAGGGTGATTTTTTTCTTCATATCGGGAGCTTTCCGGGCTACTACGATTTTGCTTTTTCCGGAAAGGACCAGTCCGAGATCGTTGAAAAGGCGCAGTTCAAAATCAAAGGTTTTTCCGGCATCTTTCTCGTCAGGAGTCCAATGCCAGCGGTATTGTTTCTGGGCACCTGCTTTGCACCGCACTTCAAAAACATAGGCTTCCGGAGTGGCGGAGTCGATCACATTTTCAAAGTAGATATTGGTTTCTATACCGGGGACAGCATAAATAACTTCGGGCAAAGCCATTTTCAGAAAAGGCGGAACCGGAACTTTGGCAGTTACCGGAGTTGCTGCAGGTGCAGCTTGAAGCGCAACGGCAGAAAAAGCAATAAAAAACGCGTAGAGAAAATTTTTTTTCATGATTTGAAAATTCCTTTTATTTTTCCAATTGCTTACGGAGCCAGCAGTAGATCGCATCGGCCATCTGGGCACCTCCGTCCGTAGAGGCATGTAACGCGTTATTGTCGATGCGGAGTTTGGTTTTGCTGCGGGCGTGGACTTTGGGCCAGGCGTAAATATAACTGTTCATAGGATCTACACTCTGATGCAGCGGAATGATCCTGATATCGGGATCTTTCCGGTCTTTTACCAGTTGGACGATCTCACGGTTGTAACGCTGGATATTACGCCGGAACTGGTACTTGGACTGACTGCAGCCGTAGTTGACTCCGAAGCCGTCCTGACCGCAGCCGCAGGGGGCTGTGGTTACGCCGATGACCGCTTTGGGAGCGTGTTTACGCAGAGCGTTCAGCAGAGTTGATGCGTTACCCATGACATTTTTGATCCGGTCATCAAGTTTTTCCGGACGGCAGCCGAAAACATCATTACCGCCAAGTTCGATGATGATAAAATCCGGAGCCTTGCCATTGTTGATCCTTTTGAACCAGCCGGGGATATCCAATACCTTTTCACCGTTTTTATAGGCAAGGAGCGGACTGCGGTGGCGGTAAACATTGGTTTGCGGAATATCTTTTACGCCGAGAGCTTTCATCTGAGCAAGTTCTGCTTTATCCTGGACTCCCTTCAGTTCTTCATTTGAAAATACCCAGCGGTTGAGAAATGTCCACCAGGCGTAACCGCCGTAGCCGTCATGGGCAATGCCGCCGGGAACAGGTCTTTTGCCGTTGCCGCCGTGGCTGCCGACGGGAGTATAACCGGAAAATCCTTTTTCACGCATGAGTTTGAGCAGAAACTGGGGATATTGACAATTCACTCCGGAATCTCCCAGCAGGGCAAGAGTGATTTTTTTCTTCATATCCGGAGCTTTGGCGGCCACCACCACTTTGCTTTTGCCGCTGATAACCACTCCGTAGTCATTGAAAAGAGTCAGCGTCAGGTCAAAACTTTTTCCGGCATCGTTTTCTGCAGGAGTCCAATGCCAGCGGTATTGTTTCTGGGCACCGACTTTGCATCTTACTTCGTAAGCGTATACTGCAGGATTTGCGGAATCGATGACATTTTCAAAATAGATATTGGTTTCTATTCCGGGGGCGGCATAGATGATTTCCGGTAGAGTCAGTCGCAAAAATGTCGGAGTCTGAGCCGCGGGAGCTGCTTGAAGGCTGATAAATGATACTGCGGCAGCAAGTACCGCTGCCAAAAGATAAAATCTCGTTTTCATGGTAAAAATCCTTTGGGGTTATTGGATAAAATAACAGTATATGCTTAATATACACAGCAGCAGTCCAAAAAGCAAGGCGAAAGTTCGTGTATCAAACATTTTTGGCCTTTTTAAATGTGTACATGAACCGGTGGCAGCTGATCCCAATGCAGTAAATTGCCGTTTGCACTCATCAAATTCTGCACTTGTCCGGTTAGATCATCGGCAGTTCCGGAACTGCATAATGCTGCGGCAGATGCGGCAATAGCGGCGATCCCGCCGCCGCTTACTGCGACATCATAATGAAGTTCCCATGGCAGAATGATCTTGTTTTTTCAGATGAGATATTCACGGACCGGCATACCGCGATGTTTTCTGGCTTCGATCCAAGGGGTATACCATTCCGGTTTTTCGGCGGCAACGGTGGGCAGGAATACGGCATTTTCTTCTTCGCTGTTTGGATAGAGTTTGATGACTCCGGCATCCCGGCATGCATTCAGAAGTTCCAGACCGAATTCGCTGCGGGCGACTACCGCAGTAAGGCCTTTTTCGGCATTATCCCGCTTGCGCGGATCGGCCTGCATTTCCTCCTCTGTGGGGGGGAAAAGATCAAAGTTGGGAGGAAGTACCGGATGTCCCCAGGTATCACCGAAGACCAAATCGCCGGCATAACCTACTTTTTCAAGGCAGATACGGCATTCTTCCGGGGTGAAGCGTCCGAGAGCTGCCACCCCGCCGCTGCGGACAAAGGCTTTTTCATGAAGTTTTCCGTCTTTGGTACGGACACGCATGGTTCCCGGTAATGCGCCGGTACGGTAATTGAGTTCTTTCACATCTTCGATATCGATATTGAGCCATGTTTTGAGCAGCCATT
>JAFVRT010000225.1 GCA_017504125.1 Lentisphaeria bacterium | reverse complement strand
CGTCCCGACTCCAAGAGTCAGGTTTCCATCCGTTACCGCGACGGCAAACCGGTCGCGGTCGAAAGCATCGTTCTTTCGCATCAGCATACTCCCGACATGCCCATTGAATGGCTCGAAGCACTTACCCGTGAAGTTGCTGCCAGAGTTATTCCTGCGGAACTGATGAAAGAGGATATCACCTACTATGTGAACCCCACCGGTCGTTTTGAGATCGGCGGTCCCCACGGCGATACCGGTCTTACCGGACGGAAGATCATTGTTGATACCTACGGCGGTGTCGGATCCCACGGCGGCGGAGCCTTCTCCGGAAAAGACCCCTCCAAGGTTGACCGTTCAGCGGCTTATTTCTGCCGCTATGCAGCCAAAAATATCGTTGCTGCCGGGTTGGCTGAAAAGTGCGAGATCCAGGTGGCATACGCCATCGGCGTGGCCAAACCTTTGAGCATCAATGTCGATACCTATGGGACCGGTGTGGTGGATGATGCAAAACTTGCAACAATTGTGTCCGAAGTTTTTGATTTCCGTCCCGCAGCCATCGTTGAAACTTTGCAGCTCAAGCGTCCTGTCGGCTGGAGCTATCAGCAGACTGCCGCTTACGGTCACTTCGGCCGCGATCAGTTCCCCTGGGAAAAAACCGACCGTACTGAAGATCTGCGTAAAGCTGCCGGAGTGAATTGATCCTATGGCCTGGAAAATTCTTGGGGCAGGTTCACCCCTGGTGGATCTGCTCCTGAATGTAGATGATGAGTTCCTGAAAAATCATGTTTCAGGGGCAAAAGGCGGCATGGAAATGGTCGAGCCTGAGATTATTCCGGCTCTGATCGCCAAATCCGGAAAACAGGCGGCATCTGCGCCCGGAGGTTCTGCCGGAAATACCATCTTTGCTTTGGCCAGGATGGGACTTGAGTGTGCCATGTTGGGAAAATTGGGCAAAGACGAAAGAGGGGAATTCTATAAAAGTGAATTCCGCCGCAACGGTGGAAGCGATGCTTATTTCATTGAGAGCAGTACTGCGCCTACCGGAAGCTGCCTTTCGCTGGTGACTCCTGATGCCGAGCGCACGATGCGTTCTGCGCTGGGAGCTTCTCTGCTGTTGGAAAATGCCGAGATCGAAAAGGTGGATTTTTCTCCTTTCGATATGGTGTATATCGAAGGATATATGCTGTTTTCTCCGGTATTTGACACCTTGATCCGCAGGGCAAAATCTGCCGGATGCCGTATCGGTTTTGATTTGGCAAGTTTCGAAGTCGTCGGTATATTCAAAGACAAACTTCTCAATGAAGTTCTGCCTGATTATGTGGATCTGCTTTTTGCCAATGAAGAAGAAGCCGCTGCTTTGCTGGGAAATCTTTCTGTTGAAGAAATGGCAGCGAAATTGAGCAGCATTTGTGAAGTGGCAGTTGTGAAGTCAGGAGTTAAAGGTTCAATCGCCCGCCGTGGAGATGAGGCGGCTGTGATCCCCGCTTTTGTGGTCGATGATCCTGTCGATACCACCGCTGCCGGTGATCTCTATGCTGCGGGATTTATCCGCGGTCTGGCTGCCGGAGCTCCGTTGGATAAATGCGGGGTCCTCGGTTCCCGTATCTCAAGTGAAGTTGTGAAAGTTTTCGGTTCTGTCCTCGGCCGGGAGGCGTGGGACAAAGTTTTTGAAGATATTAAAGGATTGTGAAAATGTACAAAGTTAAAGATATCGCACTTGCAGATTTCGGCCGCAAAGAGATCGCTATTGCCGAAAAAGAGATGCCGGGTCTTATGGCGACCCGTGAAAAATATGGTTCTCAGCAGCCCCTTAAAGGTGTGAAGATCATGGGCAGTCTGCACATGACCATTCAGACTGCGGTGCTTATTGAAACGCTGAAATCCCTCGGTGCTGATGTGCGCTGGGCCAGCTGCAATATATTTTCCACTCAGGATCATGCCGCTGCTGCCATTGCCAAGGCCGGAATTTCTGTCTATGCCTGGAAAGGTGAAACCCTCGAAGAATATTGGGAATGCACTTATCGCGCTTTGACCTGGCCCGACGGCAGCGGTCCCGATCAGATCGTGGATGACGGCGGTGATGCGACTTTGCTGATCCACCGTGGTGTTGCTGCAGAAAATGATCCTTCCATTCTCGATGAACCTACAGATGTTGTTGAATTGCAGATCATCAATGCTCTGCTCAAAAAAGTCCTGGCCGAAGATCCTCAGCATTGGCACAAAGTCGCTGCTAAAGTCAGAGGTGTTTCCGAAGAAACCACTACAGGAGTTCACCGTTTGGAGCAGATGGCTAAAAAAGGAGAATTGATTTTCCCCGCTATCAATGTCAATGATTCTGTTACCAAAAGCAAATTCGACAATATCTATGGCTGCCGCCACAGTCTGACCGATGGCATCAAGCGTGCGCTCGATGTGATGCTTTCAGGAAAGACTGTGATGATATGCGGTTACGGCGATGTGGGCAAAGGATGTGCTGAAGCCATGCGTAATGAGCGCGCCAGAGTACTGGTCAGCGAAGTCGATCCCATTTGCGCTCTGCAGGCTTGTATGGCAGGTTTTACCGTTTGTACCGTGGAAGATGCGCTGCCCGTTGCGGACTGCTATGTGACTACCACAGGTAATTGCCGCATCATCCGTTTGGAACACATGAAAAAGATGAAGGATCAGGCTATCGTCTGCAATATCGGTCACTTTGACAACGAAATCGAAGTCGCAGAACTTGAGGCTTGTCCTGAAGCGAAAAAGACAGTTATCAAAGACAGCAGTTGTCCGGTCAGTTCCTATACATTTGATGACGGACACTCTATTTATCTGTTGGCAGAAGGCCGCCTGGTGAATCTCGGCTGTGCCACCGGACATCCTCCTTTTGTGATGTCCAACAGTTTCACCAACCAGACTCTGGCTCAGATCGATATTGCCCGCAATCCTGACCGGAAAGTAGGCGTTTATCTGCTGGATAAGAAACTTGACGAAGAAGTTGCCCGTCTGCATCTTGAAAAATTGGGTGCAAAACTTACCACTCTGACTGAGGAACAGGCCGCTTATATCGGTGTTACTGTTGACGGTCCCTATAAGAACGAGCATTACCGCTACTGATCTTTTTCAGTAAAAGAAAAACACCTTCCGAAAATGAAAATCGGAAGGTGTTTTTTTTGCAGATAAAATTATTTCCGGCCGGTTTCCGGGACGAGCAATGAGGTTATGGCAGCGGGAACAGACATTATGGCTATGAAAATAAATACTGCCGCATAGGCTTCAGAAGGGAATACTCCGTTGAGCGGGGTGAAATGCTGCAGTATCCGTCCGGAAATATTCTGAAACAAGGCTATGAAAACAAATGCCATGAAGTTGAGAAGTGCTACCGAAAGTCCGGTGTATTCCGGAGGAGCCATATCTTTGACGATGATACTGAAAAGCGGAAAATATCCGGCGGGAAGTGCGATGAGGAAAAATGCTCCCAATATTCCGGCGAGGCCAAAGCCGTATTTCATCGTACACCATCCCAGGATTCCTCCGGCTAAAGTACAGAATATTCCGGCAACAGTTACAACTTTGCGGCGGTTTCCGCATAATTTTACCGCCAGACTTACTCCCATGTTGTTTGCAGCGACCATGATAGTCATGATCATGATGCATGCTGCAGCTTTTTCAGCAGAGATCCCCCCGAAGTCTGAAATACTTTTCTGACCGATCTGAGCGAGAACTACATAGTAAGACGCGAAAACTACTGAACTTGTCAGCCAGAGCAGCCACATTTTATGATTTTTTGCAACTTTCAGCAGCGGTACAAGACTTTGACCTCTGGTAACCGGTTTTACAGTTCCTTTCATCATTATCACAATGAGTGCAAGCACGCAAAAGGCGATCATTCCGGGAATTGCCATGGCCCATTGCCAACCGACTGCATTGATAAGAAAAACGATCATGGTTCCCGCTGTGGGACCGGCGTAACCGCAGACAAGAGCGACCCCCATGGCAAATGCGAACTTTGCAGAAAACAGATCGGCCAGCAGCTTTGCAATACCCAGAAAAACGGTTCCTGCGCCGAATCCGGTCAGCAGACGGCAGAAATACATGAGATAAAGGTTTTCTGAAAAAGGAAATCCCAAAGTTCCGGCGGTGAACATGGAGCATCCGATCAGCAGGATCCGGACTCCTCCGTAACGGTCAGAAAATACACCTGCCAGCAGTTGACTTGCCGCATAAGCATACATATACAATGCCCCCAGAGCGGAGATGCTTTTTACATCAAATCCGGCACGCTGCAGATCATTGAAAATGGTTCCCGGTATCAGTATCTTGGACATACTGGTGAGAAAATACATTATGACACCGCAAACGAGGATTATCATCTTTTTTCTGCGGAGCGTTTCTTCAGATAAAAGTGTGGAAGACATAAAAAAATTTCCTTAATAATTTGACTTTGTATAATGTACAACAGAAAAAATTTTTTTCAATATTATGATGTTAAAAATCTTGATTTACGGAATTGGTACGCTATATTATGGTGTAAGAGAAGGAAATAATAAATGAAGAATTTATTTTTTTTCAGCACATTGCTTGTGCTTCTTTGTTCCTGTGCTTCAAGTGAACGCATGATGCGTATTTCCGGAGTGAATCCGGTTTACTCCATTCCTAAGGCGGATCGGCTCAAAGGAATGAAAGATTTGCCGCGGCTTCGGCAGAAAATGCCAGCTTCCCGTCAGATCGGAGGTGAAATAAATCTGTGGCCCTTTTTCTTCCGGCACCGGGATTACTGGAATGCTTTATGGCCTATGATCGATTACGATGCTTACGGATTTGCAATAAGACCTTTTTATGTTCAGGAAGGCAGAGAGAAAAGTGTGCTTTTCCCGTTGACAGCCTGGAACAATGATTCCGGTTGGGGGTTGAATACCT
>JAFVRT010000224.1 GCA_017504125.1 Lentisphaeria bacterium | reverse complement strand
CATATCATGTCCGCGCAGGATATGGCAAAAATGGCTCCATACGTTGACAACTGGGTGTTGTGGACCAGCGGATACTTCAACCGCAAAGATCATCTGGAATTCATCAGAGCAGAACAGAAAAAAGGCAAAACATTCGGTCACTACACCTGTGCCACGACTGTACGGGCTTCGCTTGCCAAAAATTTCCGCCGCAATCCCTGGTTCGGCGAATATCACGCTCTGGACTACAATAATATGTATCAGGCTGTGAGCAATCTCGTCAACTGCGCCTGGAAAGGACATTGCGGAGATGCTCTGCTTTATACCGGCAACGACACCCCCGTTCCTTCTGTCCGCTATATGGCGTTGAGGCAGGGCGTTACCGATGTGAGTTATCTGCAGAAACTCCGGGAAGTCGGCAAAAATTCTCCCGAAGCACAGGCATTTCTCAAAACTGCCGCCAAACGGGTCATGGTAGACTATTCCCATGATCCAGCCATGCCCGACAAAGTCCGCGAAGAAGCCGCGGCTATCATCACCGGAATCGTGACTGGTAAATGAAAATTCTCAAAACATTCAATTTCACTGCAGAAGCAGAAAAAAAGTGGCTTTTCAGCAAAGAAAAGCCCTCCGCCGGTATTGAGCTGGCTCTGCCCCCGATGCCGCAGTGCTGCTGCGGCATCAGGATCGAAGCAGAAGTTTCAGCCGACGGCAAAACCGTTTTTTCCGCCCGGATCATTCAGGGTGAAAAGGAAACGGTCACTGCCCCCGTCATCATCATGCCGGGAAAAACGAGTGTCCTCCTCGATCCCTGCGTACTGACCGATCCGCTTCTGCCGCTGGAATTGAAGATCTGCCGTAATACGGAAGATCCTGCAGACGATCATCAAGGTGCAGCCGAAATCGCAGAAGTCCGGATAACGGCATTGCAGGCTCCGGAAAGTTCCTTTGTCGTGGCAAACACTCCCGGATACAATTCATGGCCCATGTGTCAGTGCATCGGTGAAAAAATCGTCTGCACCTACAGCCGCGGTGAAAAACACAATATTTATGAACCTTCCCGCGCCGTTTATGCCAGAGTTTCCTCCGACGGCGGAAAAAGCTGGGAAGATGAAACTCTTGTGTGCAATACTCCGGAACATGGAGATGTTACGATCGGCAAAGGACTTGACGAAAACGGCAGCATGCTTCTCTGGGTGCGCCACGGCGGCAAAGCAGGATTCCGCCACAGCCTTTTCCGTTCAGCTGACGGTAAAAATTTTGAACACATCAGCCAGGTCCGGCTTCCGGCAGATGTTGTTCAGATCACCGATATATTCCATATTCCCGGAGTGGGGCTGACTGCGCTTTACTTCGGCGGAACTTATCAGGAGGCAGCTGTGAATTTCTGGGGAAAACTCACCAGTACCGACAACGGTATCACATGGCAGGATACTCTTATCGAAAAAAATCTCCCCAAAGCTCAATGGCCCACCGAACCTTCGGCCATCTATCTCGGAAACGGCAGGATCCTGGTGATCGCCCGAACCGAATCCAGAGAAAACTCCACTCAACGGTCGCAATTCCAGATCACTTCGCAGGATTACGGAAAAACCTGGCACAAAACTTTTACCAATATCACAGATGTCAACATTTCCACCCCCAGCCTCATATATGACAGAGAAAATGATACTGTAAGCTGTTATTACTTTTACCGCGGCCGGGGAATATTGAATCGCCGCCGTGCTGCTGTAAAGGAAATTTTTGACGCACCGCTCAACTGGCCACCTCCGGAAACCGTAGCTTCCGGCAGCTGCGAAGTGTGCGAAGCCGGAAATGTCAATGCAGCTGTCTGCGGCAGAGATCATATCCTGGCCTACTATTCAGGAACAATGCCGGATACCGCTGTTTATATAAAGAAAATAAATATGTAAGCATAAAATATCAGTAAATTTCACACCACCAAAACCAAAAAGGAGTTTTCATGAAAAAACATCTTGCATTGACCATGTTCGCCGCCGGAGCAGTTCTCTCTCTCGGCGCGCAGAATCTGGTCAAAAACGGGGACTTCAACCTGTATCCCAAGAAGTTGGGTCCGGAATTCCGTACCAATGGCGGCGCAGTTTCACTCTTTACCGAAGAATATACCTGGAACCGCTGCGGCAAACTGGTAATCTCCAAAATCACCAAAAGCGGTAAGTATGAAACTTTCGGTTCTTCATGCTGGATCGGAGGAGCTTACGCAGACAATAAACTCCCCGGCGGATTCAAATGCAAACCCAATACCACTTATGATTTCTCGATCGATATCAAAGGTACTGCAAATTCCGCAGGACTTTCCTTCACCCAGTGGAAAAAAGGCGGCAAACTCTGGAGCGGGTGCAAAAGTTATCCCACCACCGTCGGAAATTTCAAAGTACACAAAGAATGGACCAACTACAAGGGCAGTTTCACTACTAAAGCCGATGCTCAAAATGCAGCATTGACCATCACTCTCTGGGGCAATTCCAAATACGGTGCCCTCAAGAGCAAAGTCGGTGATTATGTGCTGTTTGACAATATCGTCATCAAGGAACGCAAGCGTCCCGTGATTTCTGCCGACGGTGCAAAAACGAAAGTTGTCCCCAAGGTCATCAAGATCGTTTCTGCGGACGGTACACTTTTCAAAGATTTCCACATCTACAAGCAGACTAAAACAAGTGCCGCAGCTACCGAAGTTAAGGTCAGAATGGAAAAAGATGCTTTTGTCATCGATTTCGTCTGCCACGAACCGTTGAAAGTTTCTCCGTCTGTTTCCGGAAAAATCTGGAGCGGCGATGTCTTAGAAATCTTCTTCGGTCCTCAGAAAAAAGACCGACTTTTCACCCAATTCGCCGTTACCCCCAGCGGACTTAAATTTTCCGGCATCGGTCAGGGCTATAAAGCACTCCCCTGGGATGTCAAAGTAAAGAGCGAAGCAAAAAAATGGAGCGGTACTGCCCGTATTCCTTTCAGTTCCATCGGATGGGAAAAAATTGCCAAAGGCCAATTCATTCCCTTCAATATCGGCCGTCAGCGTAAAGCCGCCGGCAATGAACTTTCATGCTGGGGCAATGCCACCGAAGGATTCGCCGACCTGACAAACAGCGGCAGACTCTATTGCGCTCCGTTCCCCAAAGGCATGACCCGTGAAGCATTCGAAAAAGAAACCGCTCAGAAAGAAGCTGATGCTCTGCAGGCTAAACTTGACTCATTCCGTAATTCCAAGATCCTCGCAGCACCGGTAAATATCACCGATGACTTTTCACTCCCCTACACGCCCGATGCGCTTTTCAATCCCGTGAGCCGGATCTATCTCCGTGCCGCAGTAAATGAAATCAAACCCCTGCCCCTTGCTCTGATGAACAACTCCGATAAAGTATGTTCCTACCGGGTAGGCGTGGAGATCCCCAAGGCCAAAGCCAGAGCCTGGCACAACGGACTGCCTTTCCCCGGAGTCACCTACCGTCAGGGAGTGCGTGTCCGTGATAATGTGCGCGGAACTTCTGCCATATTCGATCCCCTTGCCGAACTGGGACCCGCCCGTATCGTCACCGTCGGTCCCAGAGAATCGGTATTGCTCTGGTTCGACTTCGTT
>JAFVRT010000223.1 GCA_017504125.1 Lentisphaeria bacterium | reverse complement strand
TGATATCGGTCATATGGACCGGAAAGGATTTATTACGATCACCGGCCGTTTTTCCAGATTCAGCAAGATCGCCGGAGAAATGGTTCCCCATGAACTTGTGGAACGGGAAATAAACAATATTCTGAAACCGGATCGGCGGATCATTGCTGTAAGCGGAGCGACTGATGCCCGCCGGGGAGAAAAACTCCTGGTATTTTATTGTGATGAAGAACTTGTACAGCCGGGAGCTCTGGTCAAACAGCTGCGCGAAAAGAAGATCCCTAATTTGTGGATACCGCATGCTGACAACTTTATCAAAGTCGATGATCTTCCCATGCTGGGCAGCGGAAAACTTGATCTGCATCGTCTTTCCGTTCTGAGTCATAAATATGATGCTCCGGCCGACTGAGCATGAAAAAGAGGTGAAAAGTGTTTGATTTCAAGAATCCCGGCTATGGAATAACAGATACCCATGTGCATCCCGATACCTGGAGAATGATGCGGGCCGGTTTCCTTTATGAACGATTGAATGATAATGAAAATACCGCGATCTTCGCCGGTAATTTCAAGCATCTGCTGGGGGTTGAAATATGAATTATTCCGCAAAAAAGGCTGAACTTGGCAGGGCGGCGTTCCGTCTGCTTTTTACTTCGCCTGATCGCAACGGTTCTGTCAAGGTAAGAGAAAACGACTTTTTGCAGCTGCTCCACGGAGTTGTGGAGCTTGAAGAAAATGTACCCCCCGGAGGGGCTGCCGCCGCAGATTATTTCAATGAAATATTCAGGCGTTACGGTTCCGGAGCTTCAGATGAACTGCTCTGCGCTTTTTTTGACAGTTTTACTGCCGCCGGTATAACACCGGAATTGCTGCGCAGCAGTATTCCGGAAAAATCCGTGGAGTTTTTGCTGCGTGAAAGTATGGCTCTGATCGATTTTCTTGGAGAGATCAGGAGCAAGTTGCCTGAATTCGGATTGCTTTCCGGTGCAGCTGAGATCTTCAGCAAACTGGAATCATTGTCTGACAGCAGCTCTCTGCAGACCGCGATCGCCGGAGCTGACCGTTTTCTGCAGGGACGGGTATTCCGTTTTGTGTGCAGCAAATTTGAAGCTGTCAAAGCTGATTCAGCCAAAGATGTGGAGAAGTTTTTCGGTTTTCCGGGTGTGAGAAGCAGTTTTCAGGATCATTTTCAAAAGTTCCGCGAAGGAGTTTCCAATATCCCGCTGCTGATACACAGTCTTCCCGGATACGGCAAGACCAGCATGACTGTTTCCTACGCGCTTGCCGAAAAAGATGTCGTACTGATATTGCCGGATCCGGAAGCATTGGAGTCCGGGTGGTACGATCTTATGGAGCCCCTTACTGCCAGAAAAGATTTGAAATTTGTAGTATTTTTTGATGATATCGATCCGCGGAGCGTGAATTGGTACAAATTCAGAACTCATGTCGGGGGTGCCTTTACTCTGCCTGAAAATGTCAATGTGGTGCTTTCGGCCAACTATGAATTCCCCCCCAGTATCCTTTCCCGCGGCCGCCGGGTGAGTTTTCCGGTATTCGATGAGATCAGATGTATGGAAATGGTGGAGGATTTTCTTCATGACTTCGGTTTGAAGGCCATTCCGGGAAATCTGGTTTCGCTGATAGCAGCTGATTATACCGAGGAGTTCGGACAGCATAAATTCACAGAACTTTCGCCCCGTACTCTGATGCGCTATCTTGACATATATCAGAAAAGCACCATAAAACGCCGCAATATCGTGGAACTTGCTATGGGACCAATGATAACCCGCCCCGATCCGGAGCTTTTCTATGAGTTCAATATCGAACTTATGCGGTCACTCTACGGAGAAGAATACATCAAGCAGCTGCTGAAAGAACGGCTCAAGAATCTTTGAAAGGCAGACGCTGCTGAATATTGAGAGTACTGTCCTTTTTGAGCAATGTGGTCAAACCCACTCCGACCAATCTCACAGGGCGGATCCCTGCGGAAGTCTTTTTCAACAGTTCCACGGCACATTCGCCGATTTCTTCGCCTTTGAAAAAGGGGATATCGCGGGAAACACTTCTGGTCACAGTCTGGAAATCCGCATATTTTATTTTCAATGTGACATTGAACCCGGAGTATCCATGAGCTGCCGCACGGCGGGCAACTTTGCGGGCCAGAGTTCTCAATATTATTCTCAGTTGCCTGATGTCGGAACAATCTTCATCCAAAGTAATTTCCCGGCTTATTGACTTGGGTTCATTTTCAGTTTCCACCTTGCGGTCATCGATGCCGCGCACGATGTAATAATAAAACTCCCCAATTTTTCCGAAAAGAGTCTGAAGTATTTCAATATCGAGTTTTCGCAGGTCTGCTCCGGTATGGATATTCATACTTTCCAGACGATCGGCAGAAACTTTACCTATACCGTGGAATTTCCGTATGGGAAGCTGCGCAAGAAATTCTTCTGCATCTTCTGGTTCTATGACTGTCAAGCCGTCCGGTTTCCGGAAATCTGAGGCGGTCTTTGCCAAAAACTTGTTTCCGGCCACTCCGGCAGAACAGGTGAGTTGAGTTTCTTCTTTTATCCGTTTTCTGATATATTCAGCAGTTTCTCTGCCTGATGCAAAAGGCAGTTTGGGATTTGTAACATCGAGATATGCTTCATCTATGGAAACAGGTTCGACCAGATCGCTGACTTCGTGGAACACGGCTCTTATTTTTCTGGAAACGCCGGTGTATTTGCGATGATTCGGACGGATCAGTATCCCCTGGGGACACAACCGTAATGCGCTGCGGGTGGGCATGGCGGAATGTACACCGTAACTTCTGGCTTCATAGGAACATGTGGAAACTACTCCGCGGTGTTCCGGAGATCCTCCCACGATAACAGGTTTGCCCTGCAGTTCCGGACGGTCGCGCTGTTCGATGGAAGCGAAAAAAGCATCCATATCGATATGGATGATGGTTTTCCGTTCAAATTTCCCCATCTTTATGTGTTTCCGGAGCGTGATTTTTTACTTTGCTGTAAAAATTACGGTTGGGTCTTTTGGCATACCACGGATACCGTTTCAATTGTTCAGGCGTGGCATCTTCCGGAATATGCTGGAATCTTTTGTACATCCACAGATATTGTTCCGGATACTTGCGGATATATTTTTCGGAAATATCCATAAGTTCCTGCAGCACCTCTTTTTCTGAAGCATATTCGTTGAAAGGCTTGCTCAAGTTTTCAGAATGGGCGATTATTCTGCCTTCATCATTCCGCAAACTGCAGCCGAAAACGATACGGCATTTCAATCCTTTCTGATCGCAATAATTTTTCAATACCGCCGGAGCGGTGCTGCTGGGGACCGGCAAGCCGAAAAAGTTGACAAATACCCCGCCGTCCCTTACTCTGGTATTCTGATCTATCAGAGTGCCAAGCCCCCAGCCTTCTTTCAATGCCTGAAGTGCCGCCCGCATGGCTCCTTTGGAAAATATGATCTTCAAACCGGGAGTGTTTTCGCGGTTCCCGGTGTTCAGAAGATCGTTCAAATAGGGGTTGCGCATGGGTTTTGCGATAGCTGCTATCTTGACTCCGATGTAAAACGGAGACATCAAACCGGAAGCCTCCCAGCTGCCGAGATGAGGATTGACATATATGATCCGGTATTGGTTTTTGCAATCTTCCCTCAAAGGCCCTGCTACTGATTCCGGTACTTCGCAACAACGGCGTATGCGCTCTGCTTTGCCTGTCATCCACGCATATTCAACTATATTCCAGGCCATGTGGTCAAAGGATTTTCTGGTGATGCGCTCTACTTCTCCGGCAGACAACTCCGGCATGGCGGCATGGACATTGGCCCTAACCAATTTGCGGCAGCCGGGAACCAGATAGATACCCAAGCCGATCATCCACGCAGTAAAACGCATGATCGGCCAGTGGCGGCATCTTCA
>JAFVRT010000222.1 GCA_017504125.1 Lentisphaeria bacterium | reverse complement strand
TGATCCTTCCCTGAAGATCGACGGTGTAATCAAATTGACCAATATACAACATTTCAACCCTTTTTGATACTTTTTAATACTTTTTCACACCTATACATCCCTAAAATATACCATATAGGATAAAATGTCAAGTTTTTTTTGAAAAAAAAATCAATTTTTTCTTCCGATCCGCAAATTTTTTCCTCAGCCTGTGTTTGAAACCGTTTCATATAAATTCTTATTACTGCCCCCTCTCCACATTAAGTGAGCAAGCGGCAAAAGCGTATTGAAAAAAGCGTAAACCAGGTGTATATTATACAATTAACTGTAATTCAAAACTTTCTGTATATGGAGAATTTTTATGAGCAGAAACACCGAAATACGCCGTACTACCGGAGAAACTGATATTTTCGTCCGTATCGAACTTGACGGAAAAGGAAAATCATCGGTCAATACCGGGATCCCATTCCTCGACCACATGCTGACCCTCTTTGCACGCCACGGCTTCTTTGACCTGAATGTGGAAGCCAAAGGCGATTTGGAAGTGGATTACCACCACACCATGGAAGATCTCGGTATCGTAATGGGGCAGGCCATTGTTCAAGCCGCCGGCGACAAAAAGGGGATCCGCCGTTACGGCAACTTTCTGCTGCCCATGGATGAAACTCTGGTAATGATCGCGCTCGATCTCTCCGGCAGGGCCGGTCTTTATTATGATGTAACGCCCCCTGCCCCCATGATAAAGGATATAGATGCCAGACTTTTCTACGAATTTTTCCAGGCCCTTTGCAGTCAGGCCGGACTCAACATGCATATCCGCATGATCTGTTCCGGAGAGGTGCACCATCTCTTTGAAGCCATATTCAAAGGTTTCGCTAAAGCTCTGGATCAAGCCACTTCGTTCGATCCCAGAGTGGAAGGAGTCCTTTCAACCAAAGGTTCTCTTTGAAAATTTAAGGAATTTTCCTGAAAATGAGTTTTTCTCTCAAAAAACTCGGCAGATATGATTATGCCACATATCTGACCTACATTGCCTATTCCAGTTGTTCGGTCATCGTTCCCGTCGTTCTGGTTGAAATCGCCCATACGCTGCAGTTCCCGCTTGAATCAGGCGGACAGGGCGCGGGCGGAGCTTTGCAGATCGGCCGCAGTCTTTTTATGGTGCTTTCCATGGTTCTGTGCGGTTTTATCGCAGGACGCTGGGGTAAACGGCTGTCTACAGGAGTTGCTGTACTGCTGATGGGGTTCGGCATCGGTATCGCCGCTCTTGCGCCCGGTTACGGAGTGATCTTTCTTGCCCTGGCCATCGCCGGATTGGGAGAAGGAGTGATAGAAGGACTTTGTACTCCCATCCTGCAGGATCTTCATGAAAATGACGAACCCAGCCGATACATCAATTTCGGACATGGTTTCTGGTCCATAGGCATCGTGGCAATGACTCTTATCGTCGGATTTCTGCTTCAGCAGCAGATAAACTGGCGTTATATCCTTGCCGGAGTGGCTTTTATTTCGCTGTTCCCGGCATTGATGTTTCTGCTGCCGGAAAAGAAAACCGTCTTCAAAGTCGAAAAAGTGGATTTCAAAACCACTCTTGCCAACACCGGAACCATCATGCGTTCAGGCCGCTTCTGGATCTTTTTCGTTCTTATGTTTCTGGGCGGCGGAGCAGAATTCGGTTTGACCTTCTGGGCCTCAAGTTTTATGAGAATAACTCTCAAGGCAACTCCGCTGCAGGGGGCCATGGCTACTCTGATATTCTCTATCGGCATGATCGCAGGGCGACTCGGTTCGGCAGCACTCATACCGCAGCGGAAACTTTTCCACATGCTTATTGCCACTTCTGCAAGCGGTATCGTACTGGGAATACTTCTGGCGGTCGTTCCGAATATCTGGTGCTGCTATCTGCTGTTTCTGCTTCTGGGACTTTCATGTTCCGCATTGTGGCCCAGCACTCAAAGTTACTGTACCGACCGGATGCCGTTTCTGGATTCCACAGTGGTCTACATAATCCTCTCCTGCGCCGGAACTCCCGGATGCGGGATCCTGACCTGGCTGTTGGGAAGCTGCGGAGATAATTACGGTCTGCGTATCAGCATATTGCTTATTCCGGCCTGTCTGCTGCTTTACGCCGCGCTGCTGTTGTTTGAACGCCTTTACTGGCATCCGGAAAAGGCCGCAAAGGCGTGATCGGCAGAACATTAAAATTACAACTCCCAACGCTTCAGACAAATTTCTTGAGGCGTTGGAGTTTTTTTTCCGGTTATCTGCTGATTTTTCCGCTGCTGCTGCAGTTTGTTCCGGTAATGATATCCGGATCGGTCACAGCCTGGTTAAACTGGTCCGGAGCTTTGGCTGCAAGAATTTTTCTGGCAGCTGTGTTCGTTTTTTGCCTTGTCAGAATACGCAGCCGCGCCGCATATATTTTCATGGGACTTATCACTCTGGCAACAGGGGTTGTAAATCTGCTTGACATATATCTGCTGGTCAATTTCGGAACCGTTTTTGATTACTCCATGTGGCAGCTGGTGCGTATCGCTCCGTCGCACGAAGTTTCAGGATTTTTCCGTTTGTTCTTCTGCCGTTTCACGACCTTGCTGATACTGCTTGTTTATCCGCTGGCCGGAGTGATTATTTTCTGCATAAAAAAGAATCGTCTTCTTTATATCACCATTGCGTTTTCCACGCTTCTGCTTCTCTTTATTTTCAATTGCTGCGGGGCAAATTTTCCCAGAGCTGCTCCTGATGCTCCGGGAAAAAGACTCGTTTCTTTTGTACAGCAATGGCAGGACTCCGGAATGCTCCGGCAGATAGATATCAGCAATAAAAATCTGCAAGCCGAAAATACCGAAAAAGAAGCCTTGTATGTGCTGGTAATAGGCGAAAGCCACTCCAGAAGGCGTTCCTCTGTTTACGGTTATATGCGAAATACCATGCCGGAAATGAAAAAACTTTTTCTGCAGCAGAAAATCTTCCGCTTTGATGATGCCGTAACACCTCATATCATGACCCATCTGGCTCTGCCGCAGATGCTTACTGCGATACCTCCCGGTAATGAAAAACCGTTTTATGAACATCCAAACATCCTTGATATATTCCGTTCTTCCGGCTTCAAAGTGTGGTACATTTACAACCAGATGCCGGATGAAAGCCGCAAACTGCCCTTTCTGGCCATTGCGCGCAGAGCAGATAAATTCATATCCCTTTCCAATCCGGTCAAACAATATGACAGCATTATCCCGGACTTGCTCCAAAAGCTCATAAATGATCCGGCTCGCAAAAAATTCATTATTATCCATCTGCTGGGAAATCATTGGGAATATGCAAAAACTTTTCCGGCCGGTATGAAAAAATTCAAAGGCATGCCGCCTGATGCCAACTTATCACAGCTGAAAAAATATGATATCGTCAACGATTATGATAATTCACTGC
>JAFVRT010000019.1 GCA_017504125.1 Lentisphaeria bacterium | reverse complement strand
ATTCAACTGTTACCTCGGTGCTGCCGGTATCGTTTTTATGCGGAAGGGAATAAAGACATCTTCACTCCTTGCTTTCAACGGAGGTGCCGTAATGATTTGCGTTCTTACCGGATGCCGTTTTTTTGACTCCGGTATCGGAGTCCTTTACCGTTCAGCCGGACTTGTGCTGTTGGGTATCGGTTTTATTGCTGCAAATTGGTTCTTTGTAAGATTCAACCGGGAGGCTGGAAAATGAGCAGAAGAAAAATATTGCTTTCTGTACTTTATACCTTTGCGCTTGTATTGATACTCTGGTATCCGGTGGGCAAGATAATGCGCTTTGAATGTCCGGCCGTTCCGCCGGTGGAACTGAAGTTCAAAGCCACGGTATATGATCCATACGATCCCATGCGTGGACGGTATGTCCAACTGCGGGTAATGCCTGATGAAATAAAAACATCCGACAAAAAAAGCCGTTTCAAATGGCGGGAATCCGGATATGCAGTTATCAAAAAAACACCTCAGGGATTTGCTGAAATTCTGCGGCTGGAAAAAGATCTTTCCCAGGTCAAAAAGGGGGAAATTGCCGTAAAAGTCAAAAGAATATGGTATTTTTCAGCCTGGAAAAAACGACCAGCCGGATATGGTTTTATCTGGCCATTTGACCGTTTTTATCTTAATGAGCTGAAAGCTCCGGAACTGGAGGCTGAACTGCGGAACCGTAAAAATCCGGTGGTGTTGAAGGTGAATATCTACCCGTCAGGAGATTTTTCGGTCGCAGGGCTCGACAAACGCTGAATCATCCGGGAATTTTCCGTTGTAAAATATTGCGGCTCCGATGATCAGCCCCGGCAGAGTGAAAAGCAGGGAAAATGGGAACATCTGCAGTAGACAGACGGCAATTCCGAATCCGTAGAGTTCAGCTTTGCGCTGTTTCAGGAGTACTGAAGTTTCTTTGACACCTTTGCCGTGGAGAAATCCTGCGGGATATATCAGGCTCCGGGCCATTCGCGGGGCCATGACAAGCAGTGTAATTACAGCTCCGGTAAAGATTATCAGGAGCAAGAGCAGAAAAAAATTTTTTATTCCGGCCCATACTGCCTGCATATTGAAAAATATCTGCTGCAGAATGGGAACTTGAGGCAGGTCGTGCCGATAATATTTTTTTTCAAAATTTTCGGTGAGTTTATCAAAAAATATACCGCCTGATGCTTCGAAAAATGTACAGAAAGTAGCAAGTACAAAAATCGATGCTGTGATCGCAGCTCCGGTGATCATGGTGTACTCTGCCGCAACACGCAGAAACTCCGGCCAGTTCCGGATGAATTGTTCCACATAGCCTGTCAACAGTTGGGTCCCTTTGAATAAAAGCCGGATAAGCAGTACATACAGCAGCGAAACGATCACCCATACAGGCAGGATATATTTCCAGAGTTTCGGGTCGGAATAAAAATATTTTATTCCGGCAAAAGCGAATAAAAAGCCTCTGAAAAAGTTTTTGATCATTATTTTTTTCCGGCGTTTATCCGCAACTGTCCGCAAGCGGCATTTTTACTGCTGCCGCGCTCCACCCGTCTTGTAACTGTCGCACCGGAAGCGGCAGTTTTTCGTTCAAAACTTTCGATACGCTCCCTTGACGGACGGCGGAACTCCGTATCGGTGGCATTGTAGGGGATCAGATTCACCTTGGCATGATGTTTGTATGCCAGACGGCCCAGCTTTTCAGCATGGGTATCGGAATCGTTGATACCGGCCAGAAGTGTATATTCCAAAGTTACCAGTCTGCCTGAGCGTTCCCGATAGTTGTCGGCGGCCTGCAGTATGTCATCAATGGGGAAACGCAGCGGATCAGGAATGATCTTTGCTCTGGTTTCCTCATCGGGGGCATGTAAACTTACGGCCAGAACAAATTCTTTTTCCAATTCAGCCAGCTTTTTCATGCCGGGAACATATCCGCTGGTGGAAACTGTGATGCGGCGGGGGGAAAGATTGAAGCCTGATTCTGAGGTCAGTTCTTCCAGCGCAGGAAAAAGCTCATTACAGTTGAGTAGACCTTCGCCTATGCCCATAAAAACGATATTGTCACATTTTCTGCCGATATATTGACATCCCAGAAGAAATTCTTCAAGAATTTCTCCTGCGGTCAGGTTCCGTTTCAATCCGTGCTTGCCGGAAGCGCAGAAACGGCATCCCACCGGGCATCCGACTTGAGTACTGAGGCAAAATGTTATTCTGCCGTCGCCGGCTGGAATTACTGCCATTTCAATGTGTTCGTTATCATGGAGCTGCAGCAGAAGTTTGGCCACCTGATCCGGGGCGGAATCCACTTCGGCGATCTTCATGGATGGCGCAAAAAATTCTGCTTTGAGGGCTTCTCGCAACGCATTGGGCAAATTGAGCATTCGATCCGGATCTGAAACAAATTTTCCGGTTATCCATTGCCTTATTTGTTTTGCCCGGAACTTTGGATATCCGGAAACGGCACACCACTTTTCCAAATCAGCGGCGGATTGGTTTGTAAGAAAATTTTTCACTTGACAGACTGTATTTTTTTCAGCATTGCTTCTTTGTCGAATTCGGCATCGAAGGGGGCATATTTCAAACTTGCTTTGTACCACGGGAGAGGATCTTTTTTCAGCGCAAGAGCGATATCACCGGCGTGTTCAAAGATAACCGAAACTCCGGCAAGCGGAGTTATTCTTTCAAGTACCATATTGATCCATTTTTCCGCTTCCCGGAACTTGCCCTGCTTGAAGGATACCCATGCCATACTGTCAAGATAGGCGATATTTTCAGGTTCTTTCTTCAATGCTGCGGCAATAAGTTTCCGGCACTCCGGCAGATTTTCGCCCAACACAGTTCCCACATATCCTATCGAATTGGCGACCGACGGTATATCGCGGTGAGGCCGGAGGATCTTTTCTGCCTGACGGAAGATATTTTTATCGCGGAGCTTTTCAGCAGTCGAGATAAGAAGAAGGCCCACAACAGTATCGGGGGCTCCTCCCTTTGCCAGATATGCGGAAACCATGTCGTAAAGGCCGCGCCAATCCTGTTTTTTGTAAAGGTACTGACGGCGCAGCTCAAAGTGATATTTCTGCGGCATCCGTTTGAGTTCCGCTTCAGCAGCGGCAAAGTTTCCGGCATTCAAAAAGGTTTTGAAACGCAATTCTGTGGCATCAAAACGGGGAAGCCGTTTGGCTATTGAGTCTGCTGCTTCGTTGAAACGCTCAATATTACCGCTTTCCACCGCTGCAGACAGGAGCAGTGTATCGGCTTGATGACTTCTGACACGGTTGCGGTATGCAGACGCAAAACGGAGTTGATCTGAATTGAGGAGTTTGCGGAAAGTCGAGTAAAACAGGACGATGCTGAGAGCTTCTTTCTCTGAAGTTACAGATGATTCTGCCTTTTTCAAACATAAGACTGCGTCGTTGAAGCATTTTTCCAAATCAGCGGCAGTTTTCATGTCGCCGCGGCAGTAACTTCTGGCGGAAGCCGTATAGCAGAATCTTGCCAGGGCTGTGCAGACATGTATGTTGTGCGGAACGGGAGTTTTACTCCATGAACGGAACAATGGAACCAAACCACGGTAATCGCGGCTTCCCATGATTGCTGCTGCCGCGTTATGAATAAGGGTAATGGTACAGACTGAGTCCCATCCGGGCCTGCGGATCAATGCCGCAGGGGAAATGGAAAGAACCGGCTTCAATTGCTGCAGCCGTTTTTGCGGAGAGGTGAGTGAGATACGGTTTACTTCGGCTCCGTGGAGGACAATAAATGTGTTGTCAGGAAATTCAGACCAGATTTTATTGAATTTGTCGAGCACAGCAGCACTTTTTTTTACCTTCTTGAATGAATTTTTAAATGCTGCAAGAGGGATTTCTGCATTTTCCGGATCGGCCTTGACAACATCAAGCAGCAGCAGACATTGCTTTTCCGGATTTTTTTCGAGTAAAGCGGTGATAAAAGAGGCCAAAGCCTTTTCTCTGGGAGTGACAGCGGAGAGTTCGGCTGTCCGTGCCTTCTGCTGCGGAGTGTCGGCGGCGATGCCGGAACCGGCTGATAATGAAAACAGCAAAACGGCCTGTAAAAAAATGAGGAT
>JAFVRT010000221.1 GCA_017504125.1 Lentisphaeria bacterium | reverse complement strand
TCTCTACTGGAGCGAAAGCAATGACCTCTTTCATTGGGAGTTCGCTGTAAAACGCCGCTGGAATCTGGCTGATGTCAACTTCTTCCGTGCCTGTGCGGAGTTTGCTCACAGTCAGTTCTCCTTTGTTGACCGCAGTGCCTACAGTTATGCTGACATCGAAAGACTCATCGTTCTCAATCCTGAACTGGCAACTTCTCTGTTTGAACTTTTCCGCAGCCGCTTCGATCCTGAATGGGATGGCTCAATGGTCGATGAGGAGGCTCTGCAGAAAAAGATCCGCGATATCAACTCCGGTATGGCTGAACGCGATATCTTGAGCCGCAATATTTTCCAGTCGATACTGAATTTCGTCGATAATATGGAAAAATGCAACTTTTTCGTTATCGACAAAGGGGCTTTGGCATTCCGGCTGAAACCTGATTTTATGGATTTCTATGATTCGCTGTCTGCCGAATACCGCAAATCCTTCCCTGCTGATTCCCCCTACGGCGTGTTCTTCTTTTATCGCCGTCATGCAGCAGGATTCCAGGTGCGTTTCTCGGAAATCGCC
This sequence comes from Lentisphaeria bacterium, assembly GCA_017504125.1. Classification (GTDB taxonomy): domain Bacteria; phylum Verrucomicrobiota; class Lentisphaeria; order Victivallales; family Victivallaceae; genus UBA1784. The sequence goes on along the minus strand of JAFVRT010000221.1, from coordinate 1,115 downwards.
CGCGGCGGATGGCGTACAGTTATCCCCAGGATCGTGGCCAACGAGCTGGAACGCACCGACTACTTTGAAGCCGCACGCGATGAATTTTTCCGCGAAGTTTTCGTCCTTGCCCATACTCAGCACAGTAAGAACAAAGACATTTTTGAAGGCGGTTCAAAGATGATCACCTTGTTGAAAACTGAGGGAAAAGGAGATTGGCACTGCGAACTTTGGGAAGCTCAAAAGGCAATTTTTGCCGCGTTCCTTTCGCTCATCAATTACAAAGAAGACGGCACGCTGCGCGATGACCGGATCATCGATTTCTGGGGTTCCCGCGAAATCGTGGAAATCGGACCGGATGAAAATATGTTCGATAATATGATCGGATATATGGGCGAATACGGTGCCAGAGCCGGCTATACTCTCGGCAGCGGAATTATTTCCGGAAAACCCGAATGCGGTATCAATCACAAAGAATATGGTGTTACAAGTTTCGGTGTGCACGAATATTTCCTCCGGACTATGAAGGAGCTGGGTATCGATCCCAGGAATGATGATTTCTCGATCAAGATCTCCGGAGGTCCTTTCGGAGATGTGGCCGGAAATATGATGAAACTTCTGCTTCGTAAAGAGAATGGAAATTATGCTTATCCCGGCATGCGTATCATCGCTGTTACTGACGGGCCTGCTGCTCTTTTTGATCCTGCCGGTATCGACCGTGAGGAACTCAGCAAACTTGTGCTTGCGGCCAACCTTGATAAATTCGATCCGCTTTGTCTTAAAGGGGAGGGAGGCTTCATCGTATACAGCACTCCGCTCAATGAGGATGGGGCCGAATATTACCGGCAGATTCTGCGCCGCGACGGGAAAAATGTGGAATTGAAGATCACCCGTGATGAATTTATGGGAATATTCCAGAGCAATCTTCACCGCTATGCTGATGTTTTTGTTCCCTGCGGAGGACGCCCCTCCACCGTCAATATCAACAACTGGCAGGATTTCGCCAACGGAGAAGGTCGCGGCTGCCGTGCTATCGTCGAAGGTGCAAACTCCTTCCTTACTCCCGCTGCCCGTATCGAATTGCAGAAATCCGGTATCCTCAATGTGAAAGATGCTTCTGCCAACAAGTGCGGTGT
>JAFVRT010000220.1 GCA_017504125.1 Lentisphaeria bacterium | reverse complement strand
TGAGGGGATGACTATGGTGGTGGTGACGCACGAAATAGGCTTTGCCGCAGAGGTCGCTGACAGGGTGATTTTTATGGATAAGGGCAGGATCGTAATAGAAGGCAGTGCCGACAAGGTGATCCGTAACTCCGGCAATGAGAGAGTAAGTGAGTTTTTTTCCAAAGTCCTGTGAATATTTTTCTGCAGATTAGGAACATTTTTAAGGAAGTGATTTTATGATCGATTTCACCATTGATAAAAAAGTGCTCGCCGGCAATATACGGGAAGCACGCAAAAAGAATATCATACTGCCTACCATCGCCCAGCTGAAAGATCCGGCCAAAGTGCCCCAGAATATTCTTGACCGGCTGAAAAATGTTGGGATGCAGGATTTTTCTCCATTGAATCTTTTTCGTATCACCTGGAAAAATGAACCGGTGGAGTCAGGAGGAACTTACGGACAACCGAATATCATTGAACTTCCTTCATCCCTTACCGGAGTCAAGGCAAGGATCTTCTGTCTGGTCGGCAAATGGTTTCCCACCGGGTGTCACAAGGTGGGGGCGGCTTACGGCTGTATGGTCCCGAAGCTGGTAACGGGACAATTCGATGTGGTGAATCAGAAATCGGTTTGGCCCTCTACCGGAAATTTCTGCCGGGGAGGTGCTTTCAATGCCAAGATACTTTCATGCGAATCCATTGCTGTGATGCCGGAAAATATGAGCCGGGAGCGTTTTGAATGGCTTTCAGGCATAGTCAGCGAAACTTTGCGGCTCAAGGGCGGGGATTCCAATGTCAAAGCGGTATTTGATTGTGTCAATGATTTGAAAAGAAACCGTAAAGATGCCATGATCTTCAACCAGTTTGATGAAATGGGCAACCATTTGTGGCATTATCATGTGACCGGAACAGCTGCCGCAGAAGCCTACCGGATGATCCGTACTCCCGGCGACCGTTTTGCCGGAGTATGCTTCGCCACCGGTTCCGCCGGAACTATCGGTTGTGCCGACTATCTCAAAGAGGTATATCCCGGAATAAAGGTCGCGGCAGTCGAATCACTTCAATGTCCGACCATGTGGAACAACGGTTTCGGCGAGCATCGTATCGAAGGTATCGGCGACCGTCATGTGCCATGGATACACAACTTGCGTACAACTGATGATATCATCTGTATCGATGATGCCGATCCCATTCGGCTGCTGCGGCTTTTCAATGAACCTGAAGGACGCCGTTATCTTATTGAAGAAGCCGGAGTGGATGAAGCATTTGTGGAAAAACTTTCACTTTTCGGAATTTCCGGTATCGCCAATGTGCTGGCCTGTATCAAGATGGCCAAATATTACGAACTTACGGAAAAAGACATCCTCGGAACTGTGCTTACCGATACTTCGGTGCTTTACCGTTCACGGATCAGCGAAATGGCTGAAGCGGACGGTGAATATTCGCTCTGCAAAGCTGCCGCTGCTCATGCTTCCGGCATGCTTGGCATCAGAACGGATTATGTCCGGGAACTTACCTATCAGGAAAAAAAGCAGATCCACAACCTGAAATATTATACCTGGGTCGAGCAGCAGGGACACTCTGCTGAAGAACTTAATGCGCTCTGGTATGATCCGGAAAATACCTGGGAAGCGGTCCACAAAGAGATCAGTCAGCTCGACGAGCTTATTACAGAGTTCAACGAAGCGGTGATCTGAAAAACGAGTTTTCAATAGATATTTTGTTGCTGAAAACCGGATATCTCGCTCGTTGTACGGTTTTATGATTGAGGATAAATCAGCGTCTGCAAACCAAGGTCTGAACAGCAGACCGGGCCCGGAACTTCTTTGGAACTGAGATATATTTTACCTTCACTCAGCAATTGTTCCATGATGAAGTGAGGTCTGGCGACATAGAGTTCCCTGCCGAATTCTTTGCAGCGGCGGTTCAAGATATTGTCTTTCAGCTCTGCCAGCTTTGTTCCGGGGTGAGCCTTGATCCACTCCAGTACCTCGTCTGTAAGAGCTGTGCGGTCTGAGAGTTGATGAACAGAGATCTTTGATGTAAGTTTTTCTATTTTTATACCGTCAACGGAAATTTCTGAAACAGTATTTGGGGGCAGTTCCATGGGAGTACCTTCTGAATTTCCGAAAGCCAGCGGCGAGGAACTCATTATCACTCCGTCTTCACGCCAGAGGATCGCCAGACGGGTATTGACATTGGTCGTATAGACACGGCCGGGAAAATCCCGGAAAATATAGAGCGAAATAGCTTCTTCCAGTATTTCAGAACCGGTCTGCTGTACTGTTTTCAGCGGATCATGGTTCCTTTTTATCAGAAATGCCGCATATTCCGTTACGATGTCAGAAATATGCACCTGTGAACCGTCTTTGAGGATCTGGTACTTTTTGAATTTCAGAGAATCGTCCCGACTGCTGAAGACTACTCCTTCATCAAGCAGCATATTTCCTATTGCGACAGCCTTTTCATCATCTTTATCAAAAATTCCCGAATATCCCTGTCCGCAGAGCATGACCGAACCGTCCGAAGAAACAAAGGGATGTGCATAACGGGCATCCCCGCCTGAATTGGTACGGCTGTGAAAAAATCCCATGCGTCCAGGCAGTTCATCAGTTGAAAAGCGTTCACGCCAGTATCTTGAGTACCCGGTGGTTTTCCGGTGGCGGATGACCCCGTCATCGCCAAGTATGCCTATGCCGGTATAAAATCCGCTCCACAGCCCCTGTATTCTTTCTCCTGACTCCAGAAGCAGCGGTGCTGCCTGAGTTTCCCTGCTTATATATGCACATAAAACACACATGATACCATACTCCGCTTCAATTTTTAGAAATATAATCCAGAAAAGCGTTTTTTGCAAGTGAAAGTTGTGTTTTTATTGAAAAATACCGGTGTTTGATTTTTGAAACAGAAACAGTACCGCTATGCGTTATCCATTGCCTTATACCGGTAATGCCTTGAGTATGAATGAAGGGAAATTTTCCCGTGAGGATTTCTCTGCAAAATAAGGAAAATTGAAAATACGGGAATTTTTTCAAATGAAAAGTTATATTTTTATTGAAAAATGAGGCGTATGGAACTATATTAACGGCGTGGAGTTTTTTATGTTGAGTTATGCAGAAGGCGGTTGTCAGAGAAAATGGATCTTTCTCAGATAAAGAATCGTTTATATATCCGTTTGCGCGGTGAGATAGCTGCCGGGAAATGGAACGGTAAGATTTTCCCGCCTGAGCGGGAGTTTTCCTCCAAGTTGGGGGTCAGCCGCAACACATTGCGCAAGGCCCTGGATATGTTGGAGTCTGAGGGGCTGCTTCAGAGGGATAATATTTCCGGAACGACTCCGATCCGGGGAAAAGATAAAAAAATTCCGGAAAGTTTTCTTTTCTGTTCATACGCTTCTCCGTCAGCTCCTCATGTGCAGGAATCTATTCTGCGCGGTGCGGAGAAAGCTGCTGATGCATTGCAGATGACAGTTGATACCTGTTATGTAAACAAACTGCTTGAACTTTCTCAGAAGGAACTCAATGAACTTCTGACAGCCAACCGCTGCCGGGGAATTATTCTCATGTCGTGGGGGGAGGTTTTGTATGAAATGCTGCAGAATACCGGATTGCCGGTGGTATTCACTTATTGCTATGCCGGAGAATCACGACGGTTGAAGTTTGCCGAAATAAGCCGTCCGGGCGAGGAGGCATGGCAGGATGCTCTGAGCTGTCTGGTGGAGTACGGACACAAGCGTATCGTTACTCTTACTTTGCCGAAGGATGTGATAAGAGAAGTTTTTTCGGATGATGAGTACAACTTTCTGCTGCAGAAACTCGGCCTTGAACCGGAGTGCAACCCGGTCATAAAATGCAATATGAATGACCATGTGATACGCGGACATCTTGAAAAACTTTTCAATTCACCAAATCCGCCGGATGCCATATTGTGTTACTCCGATTACTGGGCATTGCCGGTCTACCGGGTATTGCATCAGCTGAAAAAGCGTGTGCCGGAAGATGTTTCGGTCATGGGGTACTGCGGAGCTTTGGACAGTAATTTTATTTCTCCGGAATTGACCACCGTGGTCGTCGATTATGAAAAGGTCGGCAAGATGGCGGTGGAAGTTCTGAATGATTCCGCTTCATGGTTCGGGAACAAAAAAACGGAGCCTCCTGCATTGAAGGCTCCTTATGCTCTGGCGATGCGTGAAAGCATCACGCGCAGATAACTTTTTTTTACTTCTTTTTTTCCGGAACTTCCACCAGTTCCACATGATCCACCCAGACTTTCCCGGAAGAATTACGCAGTACAAAGTGGATATAGGGATTGTGTACCGTACCGATTTTCTTAGCGGTGGTTTTATAGGTGTATTCCCACCTTGTCCACGGGATGCTGCCGAAAAATGCCCGGCGCGGGAAAAGTCTGACAACATTGTTGCCGTCATCGATCCGGACATAGAACCCGCTGCCCATGGGACCTGCTCCCTTGTTGAGTTTGACATTTTCCTGCCGGACAAAGAAACTCAAACGGTAGGTGGTGTTGGGTTTCAGATTTTTTGTTCGGTGATGCATGCCGCAGCGGTGGCCTTCCAAACGCAGCGAAACTCCTGCGGTACGGAAGATCCTGGTATCCCGCTTGGGCATGGGGCCCCAGTAACCCCATTCATTTTTCTTGGTCCATTTGATGCCGCCGTGGACAAAGTCACCGTCAGTCAGCAGATTTTTGTTTTCCCGTTTTCCCAGGTGGATAAGACCGAAGTTTGCCTGATCTCCGAAGCTCTTTGCGTAGGGACTCCAAGTGTAGTAGTTGCCGACTTTGATGCCGTTGAGGATGCGGTGGCGGTTGAAATTGGCAACGATCATATTATTGCCGGATTTGGGCATCGACTTCAAGGGGATCCGGACTTCGGCGAACCAGCCTTTTCCGGGAATGACATAGGCTCCTGCTTCTGCTCCGCTGTTCCATTTTGTATCATGTTTCAGAGGATTGTTTGTGATATGGAGATCGGTAATACTGCCGAAACTGTCGATCATCCATTGGTAGTTTTCTTTGCGGGTACCGGTGGGATCGAGATGGATCTCAATGGCATTGTCGGACCACATCATGGGATCATCAAATTTCCGCTTGGTGCGGAACATCTTGTCAGTATACGGTTCACGGCAGTCAAAGAGGAAATAGAGATTGTCTTTATCGTGAAGCATCTTTACAAAGGTGAGTACTTCGGCTTCAGTTTTGCCCAGCGGCAGCAGCGCGACCGAAGGAGCATCGGCCCATGCTTTATCATCGCCTTTGCCGTCGATGATTATTTTTTCTCCGGCTTTCAAAGTACCGGCATCTGCCTGCCACTTGTCAACTGCGGCGGCTTTTTTGAAATAATCAGCAGAAGCTGTATTCAGCGGGCCCCAGAGAGCTTTGCGGATGAACCGGATCCTGCCGAGAGCATCTTTTTCTTTGGCGGCAAGTTTTTCAGCCTTGTCAAAGAGGGCATTGATCCTTTTCACTTCTTTGGGGGAGTAGATCGTGTTCCAGATCTTGTATTCTGACGGGGGGCGGACAACAGGACCGATCGAAGTTTCCACCACATTGTTGACGATATCTTTGATCCAGTGTCTTTCCAGAGAGTCCATGAATTCTTTCATGGGGGCTGCTCCTGAACCGAACATCAGTTTGCGGTATTCGGCAAGAATGGCATCGACATCGGCATTGTTGTCCCACATGAGTTTGCAGAAAACATAGTTGTTCAGGTGGCTGAAGATCCAGTAATCGGTTCCGCTTTCAAGGAATGCGCCGAAAGAATATTTCTGAACGGTCTTGTAATATCTGCCGATGGCGTTGGGGGTGAAGTTGGGCACATGGAACACACCGCGGGCAGCAGCTTTGGTCGCGTAGTTCCAGAGATAGATCTTGAAACCCATTTTTTTGACCCACCGCTGCATAAGCTGTTCGTCTTTGAGCTGTTTTTCTTTGTTGAGCTCGCCCCAGGGACCGAAAGTAGCCACCTGGAGTATCACATTATCCGGAATCGGCTGCTTGGGAACTTCTTTGCAGAGATCGTATGCCATCATGGTAACGATACCGGGGATGTTTTCTTTTTTCAGACGGTTGGGGATAGAAAGC
>JAFVRT010000219.1 GCA_017504125.1 Lentisphaeria bacterium | reverse complement strand
TCATGATAAACAGCTTTCTTTGATCATTATTTATGACTTCTATCTGCTGTTAATTTAACATGAAAACATTTTTTGTCAAGCCGGGAATCACTTTTTTACTGCTTTTTCTGAATCCCGTACGGACACGGCTTTGGCAAAAATGATCCTGTCCAGCCATATACCGTTGGCCTCAAGCGAATTTTTCACATAGGCAGGGCCTTTGAACTTCAGAGAAACGAAAATATCGTACCGGGCCTTATCGTCCTGAGCCCGGTAAAGACTGTTCAGCGCAGGCGAACCGTTGAAAGCCCAACTCCAATGACCGAAAAAGCGCGGCTTGTGTGTCGGCGGCGGAATGATCGTTCTGCCGATATAATAAAGGTGGTATTTGCCATCCTGATGTATTTCTTCCGGAGCGAATACTTTTTTTACCACATTCTTTTTTACTGCATAATCGTAAATACCGAATTCCATCGGTTTAAGGTGAAGCTGTGGATTGAATTTGGGGTGACGCGGATACTCCGGACCGAGATATTGGGCTTTGCCGCGGAGTGCTTCCGGATCGGAAACGATCTGACTTCTGACCGGAATGGTCCCGGCCGCAAATTGTCTGAGCTCCCGTTGAGCCAGTTCCGGAGGTGTTGGGATCGGATTACGGAGTTCTTCAAGATGTGCTTTGACAGCCTTGCGGGAAGTTGCCAATTTGCCGGGTTTGTATAACTCAGGAACAAAATATTTCCGGTACGCTGTTTCCAGGGCTTTTTCAAGGCGGGTGAAAATTTCTGTTTTACTGAGGCCCAGACTCCTTTCAAGATCCGGGATACGCTCCCACATATTGAGTATGGCAAAATCAAGCGGGATATACTCCAGTTCAATGCGTTCCTGTAATTTCCTGTCCTTACCGGCTTTTTTCATTGCAGAAGTGATAAATGAATTTATCACAGTCAGAAATTCACGATCCAGATAGGTCAGATCGTGTTCAGGTACAGTTCCCAGCGGCCGTTTTTCTTCTTCGGTACGCTTTTTCAGATAAGCGGCAAACTGTTTCATCTCTCCGGCAGCCGGACCGTAGAAACGCTCCATAAATTCATTTATCAGAAATTTGTCATCCTGATCGGGATCATCAAGAAGTTTTTCCGACAGATAGATATGCAGCGCGTAAAAGGAGTTGGGGAATGGAACTTCTCGCAGATCATTGAATTCGCTTTCGATGTTTACACGCTTTACGCCTATACGCTTCAGATAACGGAAGTTTTCACCCATGTACCAGAAATTTGCCGCAGGCACGGCAAACAGACGGGCAAAACGGCGATGATAGAGCCAGACGCTCAGATTATCGGTGAGGCGGTGCCATGATTCATAAATACTGCGTGCCTTTGCATTGGTCGGTGAACTCAACGGGCGCATAGTATCGCAGGGACCGCTCATAAGTTCGTGTCCCAGCAGGGCGATCCTGACCATGACATTGGGCGCGGGTTTTATGCCGACGGGCGGATTTTCTGTAAGCGTGTAGGCAAAGGTCTGAAAAGTTATATCCGGTGCGGCAGAGGCTATATCGTTTACAAAATCCAGCATTACTCCGCTGAAACTTTTGTATTTGGAGAATAAGGCTTTGCAGTTTTTGCAAACACAGAAATTTCCATTGTCGTTATGTGAAAGCTCCACAAGTGAAGACTTCGGAAGACCTTTTTTAAGGGCATTGGCGTTGCTTTTGGCGATTTCGGCAAGGACATTTTTTTTGACAAGTTTCCGTACTTCCGGATTGCTCAGACAAAGTTGTCCGGGGCCTGCCGGGGATGTTGCCCGTTCACGGCGTCCGGAAGAATTAAGGGAAAAAAATTCATCCTTGTTTTTGGGGAAATTTTTGCTCCAGAAGTAAAATGAATGTCCGGAGGGGCCGATGAAACGGGGTTCCCGATACTGGTAGAGGGTCGCGCCTTCTTCGGCGTCGATCCTGTAATCTCCCCAGAAAGTATAACCGCCATTTTGCTTGTTCCATACTCTCCTGGCTGCCATGCCGTCATGAGCCCAGAAACCGCCGGAGTTGCTCCGGAATGAAAAGTATGGTTTCCGGCGGAATTTTCTGCCTTCCGGAACGGTTATGGATTTTTTCCGGGGAATGGAAAGAAAATCCACATCAAAGTAACGGCATTGACCGAAAAGTTCAAGAAATTCAACGGCACCGTAAAATACTCCGCGGGGAGGAGTGCCGGAGATTCTGACCCTATTGGGAGAAATGGATTCGATGCACCACTCCTCGTTTTGCATTTTTGAAGAAGACAGAATTACTGCATCGGATTTGCCGTCGTAGTCTTTTTGGTCAATAATTTTGATCTTGCACGAAAAGATCTTGCCCAGGGTGTCAGCGAGAATTTGAGCTCCGGATTTTTCAGGTGCCGTAACAAGATTTTCTGTGACTACCACGCAGCGCGGACCTATGGCTGCACCACGCAGCACAAAACATGCTGCACAAAGCAGCATAATCAGCAATTTTCCTGCAGCAGACATGTGATTTCCCCTTTTATCTGGTGAATTTTACTATTTCGCCGTCATCCCAGACATTGAATTCAAATACTGTGGAGCGTTTTTTCACCCACATGAAATCATGGGAACCAACATGGCCGTCGACCATGAGCTGGTTCATATTTCTGCCGTGAGCTCCGGCATAACCTATAGACTCCTCCAAGCCGCCGGTACTGGTATTCCAAGAACTGCTGGGAGCGTATTTTTTCATCATTTGACATGCTTTCCAGCCGTCCCAGAATATCATGGAACGGGAGGTGTTTTTGCGGATAAGCGACATTTTTCCGGCAAGAGTACCTTTGGCGTTGTAATATTCTGAAGTGGAATCGCCTGATATCATGCCGCCGAGCCAGCTGTTGTAGGTGTAATCCTGAAACCAGTAGCCGCTTACGGCTGCTTCGCTGCGTTTTTGATGGATCTCTGCACCGGGGCACAGAAGTTCCTTGGCGATATTGATATAAGCACTTTCGGTAACGACCGGCGGTTTGGGCCCCAAGTCGATTTTTATCTGCAGTCCGAGGACATTGTTTTTGATGACATATTCTCCGAACAGACGCGAAGGGATTATCGCTCCATTGTTGGCATCACAGTACTGGGTAAAGGTAAGCCCCATTTGTTTCAGTTGATTGGTGCAGCTGATGCCTTTGGCCCGATCTCTGGCCTGACTCAATGCCGGAAGCAGCATGGAGGCAAGTATGGCGATGATGGCGATAACCACCAATAGCTCAATCAGCGTGAACGCTGATCGAATGAAGCACGGCTCCGCCGTGTGAAGCGCAGCGTTGCTGCATGAAGCGTTTGCCTGCGGCAAAC
>JAFVRT010000218.1 GCA_017504125.1 Lentisphaeria bacterium | reverse complement strand
TGAACATATTCGATAGGATCTTCGATGGTGATGATGTGTTCGGAACGGCTGGAATTGATACGGTCGATAAGACTTGCCAGCGTAGTTGACTTACCGCTTCCGGTAGGACCGGTCACCAGAATAAGTCCCTGGGACTTTTCACAGAGTCCTAAGATCGACTCCGGCAGATTCAAACTTTCCGGAGAAGGGATCTTGCTGGTGATGACACGGGCGACGATGCCCACATAACCGCGCTGAAAATAACTGTTCATACGGAAACGGCAGATTTCCGGATTGCCGTTGGCGTCCAGAGAATCCAACTCCACCGCCAGAGCAAAGTCCAATTCTTTTTTTGACTCAAAATCAAGACGCTGTCTGGGAGTCAGAACTCCGTAGAGCAATCTTTCGGTATCTTCTTTTTTGAGCCGGGGCAAGTTCAACGGCCGCAATTCACCGTGGACACGCATCATGGGGAACGCTGTTACAGAAAGATGCAAGTCAGATGCACCGACTTTGACTGCCGTTTTCAGCAGTTTGTTCAGGTCGATGGCATCGCTTTCCAATGCATCTTCCGGAGTGCCGTACATTTTTTCCGAAGTTTCATCCATGCCGTTTATCAGCCGCTTGAGATCTTCGGGATCAGGACAATGGCTTTCCGCTTCTTCAGCGGTTATGAAGCCTGATTTATAGAGGTAAAGCAGAGATTTTGTAAAAGTGCAATTTCCGCCTGTACCGCGGGCGAGAAGTTCCCGCATCGCATCAAAATCCTGTTCGGCAAGGAGTTTTTTGGATGCAACAGAATTGCGCATGAATTCAACGGCAGCCACCCGTCCGGCACCGTCGCTGCGGGGGACAAGAGTCTGGGCAACTGAACAAAGCAGAGCTTCAGAAAGGTCGGCGGCTATCTGCTGGCGTTCGCATTCCGGGAACCGTTTGACCATCCGTTCCAGAGCCTGCACTACATCCGGAGCACGGGTGGCGGCCAATACCAGATGACCGGAAAGGGCCGCAGTCAGTGCTGCGCGGAATGTGTCGAGATCATTCATTTCGCCGATCATTATGCAGTCCGGGCTGTCATGGAGTGCAGAATATATGGCTGAACTCCAACTTTCATTGACTTTCAGTTCCCGCTGTGAGATAACAGCATTCTGATCCAAATGCACGAACTCCACCGGATTTTCCAGAGTGACTATGTGAACATTGCGGTTTGTGTTGATATAATTGACCAACGCTCCGAGAGTGGTGGATTTGCCGCTGCCGTCCGGCCCGGTTACGATTATCAAACCGTGGGGCATGGAGGCAAATTCACCCAATTCTTCCGGTAAAGCGAGATTTTCAAAGAAAAGATCATTCCCTCCCATTACCGGACGGGCAGACAGGGCCGAACCGAAAACTGTGGAGTAAAAACTCAAACGGAACCGTTCGCCGGAGTCAAAATTGTATCCGGCTTCAGCATAACCTTTGAGCTGATAGGCGTCTTCTTCCTCCGGAGTCAGTATGTCTTCACGGAACGAATCCAATTCCTCCTGAGTTGTAATATCGCCTTCGCCGGGGACTACGCTGCCGTTTATTCTGAAGGCCGGGATCTTGTTGACTCCGATAAAAAGATCGGAAACTCCGGATTCATTGGCGTATTTTAAAAGTTCGGTGATTTCCATGAAGTTTTCTCCCTTGGGTTATTGCGCTGCGGACAATGCGTTTTTCTGATTTTCCTGCGCGCTGAAAATCATTTTTCCCAGCTGCTTTTTCAACTTAT
>JAFVRT010000217.1 GCA_017504125.1 Lentisphaeria bacterium | reverse complement strand
TGATTTTTCCTTTTTTGCAGATTTTTCTTTCAGACTTTTTATCTTGTATTTGGATAAGGTGGATGCTATATTAGATAAAAAGAAATAAAAACTCAGCCGGAGTGTGTATGATTATGCAGAAACTTGATCTTGAAAACAGAATCGATCTTTTCCGGGGATGTGTTGCCCCCGGAGTTCGAATGACAGAAAAACTTATTGAATTTTACCGCGAACCTGCTCCCAGACTTGTGCGTGCCAGAAGTGCTTCAGGAGTCCGGATCGCGTTGGTAACTGATGCCGTTGAAATGGAGTATGCTATTGTTTGCGGCGAAGTGTCAAGAGCGATTTTTACTACCGATATCGCAGTTGACGGCAAGATCTGCACTGTAGAAGGAAACGGTCCTCATCGTATGACCTTTGCTCCGGGCGAAAAGGAGATCGTCATACATCTGCCTCATCTGGTCATTGTGGAAAAGATCGAACTTTCATTCAATGACGGCGCGATCGTTAAGGCTGCTCCTGTAAGGGATAAAAAGATATTGATCTGCGGAGATTCCATCTTGCAGGGAATGACCTGTACCACCCCGACAAAAGCTGTGGGAACTCTGCTGGCTGAAAAATTGGGCATGGAGTTCCACAACACTTCTGTAGGCGGAGCCGATATGCGCCATGAAGCTGTCGCGGAAACTCTTTCGCTCGGCGGTGATGTCATTGCAGTCGGTTTCGGTATCAATGATGCCTTCCATAATACAACTTTTGAAAGTTTCCGCAAGGAAACCCGCAAGACTTTGCAATTGCTTGACGGATTCGGCGGAAAAGCTTTTGTGATCGTGCCGATACCGTGTCTTAATGATGCTGCCGGAAAAAGTCCGGCTTACCGGCAGATAATCCGTGAGGAGCTGGAAAAGTTTCCCGGTATCATCGCTGTTGAGGGTGAAGCATTTTATCCGGCTGAAGACAGCTTTTTCGCAGACGGTACCCACCCGAACGACAAAGGTATGGAGCTTTATGCTGAAAATCTTGCCCGGATAATCGGTGCAAATCTCTGATATTTGAAGCAGAAAGCCCCGGCCGCTGTTGAAGTGCTGCCGGGGCTTTTTTTTTGACAGTATCGTGTTATTCGCTTTTGGGAGATCTGGTCATCAGACCTTCAATAGCTTCTGCCACATTGCGGTTCTGATAGAGAATGGCATTGATCTCGTCGATAATGGGCGTTTCAGCCCCGGCCTGTCTGGCCAGCGCGAAGGCTCCTTTGGCGGTTGGAACACCTTCGGCCACCACCATGCCCATGGATTTCATGATTTCCGGCAAGCTTTTTCCCCGGCCCAGTTCTTCGCCCACATGACGGTTGCGGCTGTGACCGGAACAACAGGTAACGATCAAATCTCCGATACCGCTCAATCCGGCAAAGGTGGAGCGTTCACCGCCCAACAGCTCTCCGAGGGATCCCATCTCATGGATACCTCTGGTCATAAGGGCTGCTTTGGGGTTGTCGCCGAGTTGCATGCCGTCGAGGATCCCTGCTGCGATGGCAAAAACATTTTTTAATGCTCCGCCAAGTTCCACTCCGACCACATCTGAAGATGTATACACCCGGAATTTATCATTCATGAAAATCTGCTGCACCAATTTGGCACATTCCGGATCTGCCGATG
>JAFVRT010000018.1 GCA_017504125.1 Lentisphaeria bacterium | reverse complement strand
TATGGTTTTTGATCCCTTTATGGGCAGCGGTTCGACGGCCGCTGCCGCTAAAAAACTCGGACGCCGTTTTGCCGGTATCGAGATAGATCCTGAATATTGCTGCTGGGCTCTTGAACGCCTGGAACGGGCCGGAACAGACAAAACGATCCAGGGGTATGAAGACGGAGTTTTCTGGGAACGCAACACTCAAAGGGATCGTAAACATGCTGCAGATCGGCATGATCCGGAAAAGTGAGGATATTCTTCTGTTATTTTATACGGCAGAACTTTTTATTGTAAAGGCTCTGTTCTCTATATGGGTCAACCTCTTTTACCGACCTTTGTCGGGAATAAAGCTATTGTAAAATAAAAAGCAGATTTTTTTTCTTCAATACTTGAAATTTTCTTGTTTCTGTGCTAAATTTTATTTATGTTTCAAAAAAAAGTGGATCATAAATGGATAATCCGGTCAACAAGCAAGCAATATTACGGGAACATTTCCTGAAATATGCGAGAGAACATGCTGTAAACAGCAGGATTCCTACTGTGCGGGAACTGCGGCAGGCATTGGGGGTTTCCAACTATATGCTGCTGAATTGCATGAACGATTTGATCCGTGAAGGTGTATTGTACCGGAAATCCAGGAAAGAGGGAACATACCTGGCAGATAATTTCAGCCGCTATGTCATCGGTTTGCTGCTGGATGGTGCCGTACGCAATGATTATCTGGAACAGCCCGGCTGGATGTCCGGGTTCTGCCGGGCCTTTATGGGGCGCAGCAACTTTTTTATCCGCCTAATTTCTCTGCCGCAGAATATGACACTTGAAGAACAGATCCGCAAATTCGGCTTGTCCGCGCTGGTCATACGGTTTGACAAGGAAATGAAAAATATTTTTCCTCCGGATATGTCAGATGAGATCCGGAACAGGATCATTTGTTCCGTAGGCGGATTTGATGTCCGCTTTGATGATCTGCCGCAAAAGAATGTACTGGCTCCAGACCGCGAATATTGGCCGAGAGAATATGTCCGTGCTGCAGTAAGACGCGGATGCAGGCGTTTTGTTCTCTTGGGCAGAGATGACTTTGTCAATGAAGTGATGATAGATGAAATGCACAAGCAGGGCATGGAGTGGTCGGAAGAGTGCCGGATCTCCAATCCCGGCAGAATAGCTCCGATGCTTGATAAACTTATCCGTAAATACCGGATCGATGCGATCCGCTGCGGCGGAGCTTACGAATCATTTCTGGCAGAGTTTTTCCGGAAAACACCTTCTTTCCGTCCTTTTCTGCCGGTTCTGAATCCATTCAAGGCAGAAGGTTTCTGGGGCGACATCCAGCCTGCGGTACACTATACTGCCATATTTGAAACTCTGGATCTTTTTATGGAAAGATCCGGTTGGGAGTGCGGTGTCAGGGCTATAGAATTGGCTCAGACTGGAAAAGCCTTCCCATCGGAACGGATGAAAATGAAAATTTGTCATGAGGATTTGTTTTACGGTCACGAATCACCATCGGTATCAACTCTGTAAAAGACTTAAAATAAAGGATTTGAAATTATGAATGGTATTGAAAAACAGTATTCGGAAAGACGGTTTGAGAAAAAATATTTTACATAGATCGAACTTTTGGTCGTTATCGCCATTATAGCCATTCTGGCGGCAATGCTTCTGCCGGCCTTGCAGCAGGCCCGCGAAAGAGCCAAATTGAGCCAATGTCTTAATCAATGCAAGCAGCAGGCGACTGCTTTTGATATGTATCTTTCTGATAATCACGGATATCTTATGCCTGCCAATGGCAAAATGACCAGTTCCAACAAATCTCTGCAAACCTGGGCTTATCAGTTGTTTCCGTATCTCAGCTGCGGAGCTGTATTCAATCCGGAAGACTCATATTATCTGAAGTCCGGAACGCGCAGCAAGGTTTTCAACTGTCCTGATGACAAATGCAAATATACAAATTTGACATCTCACCTGGGATACGGGATCCACAGCTTGCTTGCCAAGACCCGGCCGGCAGTCAGGCTGACCAGAAATCCTTCAAAGATGCTGCTGGTAACGGAAACTTCATACAGTGCGCTCGGTTCTGCTCATACCACTCATCATTTTTCGGTGAAAAATGCCACCTGGACCAGAATGCTGACCCGTCCGGACGGCTACAATGAATTGCCCAGTGCTTTCAAACACAGTCAGAAGACCAATGTGTTGTTCGTGGCCGGAAACGCCAAGACTTTCAAAGCTCAATTGCTGGCCGCCGACGACAATCAGGGCAAAAAACTTCCATGGTCGATCGCTTATGTGGATATATGGCGGGTCGTGGAACCTAACGGCATCATGAGCGGTTTTTGAATCTTAATAAATAGAGGGTAATGTAAAATGTCCGTAATGCAGATCATATCAAAACTGCTCCCGGTTGTCTTTGTACTGTCTTTTGCATTTCCGCTTGCCGGCGGAAGTGCAAATATGATCCCTGCCGGACAATGGAGTATCGTCATCGGAGGAAGTGCTGAAAAACAATTCAGCTTTTGTGCAAAGGAGCTTCAGGAACTCCTTGCCTGCCGTATCGGAAAAAAAATCCCCATCCTGAAAAATGTAAAACTTTCCGGTGCTCCGGTCATTCTGCTGGATAAAAATGATCCTGCTCTGGAGCCGGAAGAATTCCGTATCGTAAGAGAAAAGAATGTTATCCGCATCATCGGCGGTACTCCGATAGGAACATTATACGGAGTTTATGAGTTTCTGCAGCGTTTCTGCGATGTTTGGAATGTTGCTCCCGGAGTGATCTACGCACCCCAAACGCCATTGAGTTTCGGAGCTGTGAACATAAGACTGAAACCTGCGATCAGCAAGCGTGAGATTTATCACTCCGGCGGCGACTATACGAAAAGTCAGGTGAAAAACAAGTGGCGGATTTTTGATTTGCGGAACCGGGTCTCCATAAGTGCTTATCTGCAGCGGGATTTTTTTCAATATACCGACAGCCGATATCGTTTTTCCAGAACTGCCGGAAACTCCTGTCACAGTTTCTACAATTACATTCCACCTGAAAAATATGGAAAAACCAAGCCGGAATATTTTTCCATGAACCGGGATGGACTGAGGATCATGAAAAGAAATGCCGGGGGACAATTATGTCTTACCAATCCTGATGTGAAGAAGATAGTGTGTGAGCATCTGCTTTCAAGTATCCGCAAGGATCGTGAAAAATACGGGAAAACGGCTCCGAAACTTTATGATTTTTCGCAAATGGATAATACCCCGTATCTGTGTTACTGTCCGCCATGTAAAAAGATCATTGCCCAATACGGCAAAGCCGATTCTGGGCTGCTGCTCTGGTTTGTCAATCAGGTCGCAAGAGAGATAAAAAAATCTTATCCCGATGTGATGATCCGTACTTTTGCCTATGTGAATACCGAAAAGATCCCGTCAGGTATCCGGGCAGAAGACAATGTCATGATACAGCTGTGTGATCTTTATTCCAAAAGCAACCATACCATACCGTTGACGCATCCGGTCAATAGAAAACGCAGTGAAATAGTAAAAGATTGGAAAAGGACCGCTTCAAATCTGATG
>JAFVRT010000216.1 GCA_017504125.1 Lentisphaeria bacterium | reverse complement strand
GTCAGAAATTTCCCTTCCCGGTTATCAAGGTGAATTCTGCAGAAGTGCCGCGGCTTGAACCTCAACTTTTTATTGATGGAAATATTTCTGACGAAGGCAAACTTTTTCTTGAAGTGCGGTTCCTTTACCGTTCTGAGTCAGGGAAAGGCGTGTTGTGTGTGCCTGAAAGCGGAGTAGTGCAAGGCCATTTCAGGAGAAACAGGGAAAAAGAATTGCATATGCTGGACCGTTTTTCAATGTTCGGATTTTCCGGCAGCGGAGGAGAATTGGTCCTTGAAGACCTTGAGTCCGTCGGTGTGTTCTTTACGGCTTTTCTGCCTCAATTGCTTTCAGAAAAAAATGCTCCTGTTCTGGGACCGGGATTACTGCAGAGCGTGGATGGGAAATTTGCCACAGCCGCCGCTATAGAATGCGAGTTTTCCGGAGTGTCGGATAACTCTTTTATGCTTCATGGCAGACTTTTTGCCGGAGATATGCTCCTTGAGTGGAAAGAGTGCTTTGCTGCAGCGGCTTCGTACCGGAAATTTTTGTGCGGCAGCCGGGGACGCATCGTGGAGATCCCGGAAAAACTCGGAATGTTTCTCAGATCATCCGGGGTAATGTTCAATACCATCGATCCGGAAAATATGAACTTTGAACTTCCATTTGTAAATGTTGAAACTTACCGGCAGATATGCCGTGAACTTCCCGGAGCATTGCCGGAGGAAGTGAATTGCGGAAATATTGCAGTTTCAAATATGTTTGCAGGCAAAGGTACTGAATTTTTCGGTGAACTCCGGGCGTATCAGCAGCAAGGAGTGGAGTTTATGCGTTATTTGATCGACCGCAACTTCAACTGTCTGCTGGCAGATGAAATGGGGTTGGGTAAAACGGTACAGTTGTTGGCTCTGCTCAGTTCGAGAATGGATAAAAAATCACTTCCGGCCCTGATCGTATGTCCGGCTTCGCTTGTGGCGAACTGGGAAAGAGAATGCCGCAGATTTGTTCCGGATTTCCGGATAGGTGTCCCCGGTGCCGCCAACCGAAAGCAGTTTTGGGAAAATTGCCGTGATCTTGATCTTATTGTGATTTCTTATACTGTTGCGCGGCTTGATTTGGAACAGCTGAAAAAATGCAAGTTTTCATTCCTTGTGCTTGATGAGGCGCAGCATATCAAGAATCCTGGTTCCTCCAATGCCAAATGCTGCAAGAGTTTGAGGGCGGCACACCGAATTGTGCTTACCGGTACTCCGTTGGAAAACTGTTCTGCCGATTTGTGGAGTATATTTGACTTTATTCATCCGGGAATGCTTGGCACATTGAGCGAATTCAACCGCCGTTATGCAGATGTGGTTTTCAATGAAGAACTCCGGGAAGAACTCAGGATGAGAATATCTCCATTTATTCTGCGCCGGACCAAGCGTGATGTGGCTGAAGATCTGCCTGAGAGAAGTGAACATGTCGTTTATTGTGATTTTTCGCCCACCCAGAAAAAACTTTACGATACGATATTGGAAGAAGGCCGCAGAGAACTGGAACTTGTAAAAACGGATGAAGCCGGAGCAGGGGCT
Source organism: Lentisphaeria bacterium (assembly GCA_017504125.1). Taxonomy (GTDB): domain Bacteria; phylum Verrucomicrobiota; class Lentisphaeria; order Victivallales; family Victivallaceae; genus UBA1784. The sequence continues at coordinate 946 of JAFVRT010000216.1, read as the reverse complement.
GTGATTTTCAGTATACTGCTGCGTCTGCGTCAGGTGTGCTGTCATCCGGGACTTTTGCCGGATAAACGCGGAGAAGGAGTGCCTTCTGTAAAAACAGAACTTTTCATGGAGCTCGTACAGCAGAATATCGACAGTGGACACAAGATGCTTGCGTTCAGCCAATTTACTTCGCTGCTCGGTTTGCTGAAGCCGGAATTGGAAAATGTGCAAATTCCTTTTGAGTATCTGGATGGTGCCACGATCGATCGGCAGAAACATGTGGATAAATTCAACAATACTCCGGAGATACCGTTGTTTCTGTTGAGTTTGAAAGCAGGAGGAACCGGGTTGAATCTGGTTTCTGCTGATACGGTGCTTATTTATGACCCGTGGTGGAATCCGGCAGCTGAACTTCAGGCTGCTGACCGGGTGCACCGTATCGGACAGAAACGGGCCGTAAATATTGCAAAATTGGTGGTCAGAAACTCCATTGAAGAAAAAATCATTGCATTGCAAGGACGCAAAAAAGCAATTTTTGATGCCCTTATAACGGCTGATGGCAAAGATGAAAAATTGTCGGCGGCAGAACTTCGCTCACTTATCTATGAGGAATAATCAGGATGTTTAAAAAACTATTTTTACCGGTAGGTATGATCGTTGCGGTCATTATGTCTTTTACATTTCCGGAGATCGGGATCGCTTTCAAAGGATTGAAATTAAACAATTTGCTTATAATAGCCATTTTTCTGGTCTGCGGTTGGCAGACTACGGCAGATGTGAAATTTGACCGGAAATTTCTATTGATTTTTATTTCAGGAGCTTTGATAACTCTGATAGCGGCTCCTGTTGCCGGATGGGGGATCGCCGGTGTTTTGCGCCTTGATCCTATGAGTGCTGTCGGTCTTATGGTCATTGCCGCTATGCCGCCGACACTTTCCAGCGGTGTGGTGATGACGGGAACCGCCGG
>JAFVRT010000215.1 GCA_017504125.1 Lentisphaeria bacterium | reverse complement strand
CCGATGCAATCCCCAGTTATTGAAAAGTATATCGAGTCCGATCCGCCGGTAAGCTTCTGCCGTACGCTTCATGCGGAAATAACTGTCAGGCCCATCCCAGTAAATAATGGAAGCTATCTTATAGTCATCCCATTTCATCAGCTTATCAGCAGGACGGGTATAGAACCATGTACCGCCGGTATCGCTGACTGATTTTTTCTTATCCACCAGGTAAGCCCGTACTCTGCTGTAACGGGAAGGCAGCTGATTACGCAACACAAAAGAACCTTTCCGGAGCATGGCAGGAGCTCCCTCTTTGCGGGCCAGTATTCTACCGTATGAATCAGACAACTCCACTCTGAGTGTATTTTCATCGAAAGGCAGATTGGAAAACTTCACTTCATATTTTATCGTTTCCCCGTCAACATAGGATTTTTTATCACATACAACATCTGAGATCTTTGCTGCCGGTTCCAGCATGAATGACCAACTGCCGAATCCGGCAGAATTTTTCTGTGCATCGCGGAATATCAAAGACACAAGCTGTTTGCCGCCATATTCAGAAACAGGGATATTCAGCGCAAAGTGATTTTTTCCGGGAGCAAATGAAACTTTGCGCGTACCTTTGGAACGGATCTCATTGTGCCGGTCTGTAATGAAATATTCCACACTTCCTTCGAATTTGCCGCTGCTGATTATATCCCATGTGAAGACAGACTTGGAACGGTCTGATTTGAACACAAAGTTTTCTGTTTTCAGCGGCAGTTCCCGTTTTGCGGCATACAGCATACCTTTGGCCAGCATGGCATAGAAAAATTCATAAGGCGTCGGTCTGTCATATACATAGTGGGGTTCCGGATCATCACATGGAATAAGTCCGGTAAAAAACACATTTGCATAATAGCAGTATCCCACGATCCGTCCTTCGCCGTATTTGGCACTGACGATATAGGGTTTATTTCCGGCTTTGGCATGAACTTCGCCGCCTCCGGAAAGATCGAAGACTTTTTCTACAGGCAGAAAATCCAAAGGAACTCCTGAAGTCAAAGGTGAATTTTTCACCACTTCGACCCGATCTCTTTTTACTGTACGTTTGTATGCACCGGTCATGTTCAGAAATTTATGACCTTCGTTGACGGCAGTATAGACCAACCCGGCTCCTTCACTGACCTGTTTGAGAATAGCTTTTTGAACTTCCTTGGGAATGATGCGCCACGAAATGCCGGCAATAAGAATAACATCATATTTTTTGCTCACTGCCTTGCGGAGATTGGCGATCACATCGTTTATCGTGGCTTTTCCGGCAAAATCGCCCAACAGATATGCCATGCCGCTCAGCTTGCCCTGTCCATCTTCTCTGATCCAGCAGTTATGATATTCCATATCGAATCGATGAGTAAAATCTCCCAGCTGCGGGATCTTGGGACCGAGAGCAAGAACTTTCAGTTTTTTCCCGGCAAGCGGCTTTGCCCACGGAACGGCATCGGCTTCCGGTTCGACATGAGTAAAACATGTAGTATCCGGACGGCGCAGATCAGCCTTTATCTTGTTTTCCAGCAGATCGATACTCCATGGAGTTTTGTCTTCCCCGACCCGGATGATGGAGTTGAGGCGGGCAATTTCTTTCTTTCCGTCACAGACTGCAGCCTCAAGTTCAACAGACTTTGAATTTACCGGCACACTCATCCGGCAGCTTCCGGCTCCAGGCTTTTTGAAATCAATTAAACTTTTTCCCAAACTTTTGAAAATCTTGCGTCCGCAGTCACGATAAAGAAGCTCAACAGTAAGTTTTCTTTTTCCGCAGCCGTCAAACAGTTTTATTTCCACCGGGACCTTACTTCCGGCGACAACTTTTTCGCTGTGGACAAGAGCCCCGGCAACTCCGCCGCCTGCTCCGGAAACCTTGGGCAGTCCGGTGAAAGGGATCACCTGAGCAAAGGTTTTGAAACTCTTGCCGTTTTCAATATCCATGGGCAAATAACGCCACTCCATG
>JAFVRT010000214.1 GCA_017504125.1 Lentisphaeria bacterium | reverse complement strand
TGCTCCCCCCGGTTATGCTGGCTTTGGCCGGATGCCACTCCGATGCCTGGCATCAGGAAAGAGCCGTGGATTCAGCCCGGCAGTTTATCTATGAAAATGCCAGAGAACTTACTCCGGAACAATTCGCATTCGTAAAAATGACTCCGCCGGTTCTGCTGAACGGTCAGATTTTCTCCCGTTCCACCGGCAGCCGCGAAACTCTGCCGGCGAGAGAAAAACGGCAGATATGTGTTTCATGGAAGATCCCGGAAACCAATACTCATTATATGGTATTCGGCATGTCCGATCCCGGCATGGCATATTGGAAACCGCTGCGTTTGATCCGGCGTGAAATAAATAAATCTTCAACAGCTCCGCTGGCAGCTTTGAATAAAGCCAGAAATTATGCAGTAAGTTCATGGGTTCAGGAATTGAGTTCTGCGGATTTGAATATTATCAGGTTCTCTATTCCTGAGGCGGTTCAAACATCATTCAAACTGGATCCGGAAAAAGAAAAAAAATACCCGGCACCGTGGGGAAAACTTACTCTGCCGGATGAAAACAAAGGTATCCAGATATCATTATTGTGGAAAATTTCCGGTGACCGATATGCCGTATTCTGCGGTATCGGACCGGAAGATCTCGGAACCTGGAACATTGTCATGGCCGGAATCATGAAAAAAGATGAAGTTGCCGGGGCAACTGTAAAAAAAATCAAAACTCCGGAAAATTTTTTCAACGCTGTGCCAGCCGGAAGAATTGTAACAAATAATACACCGGGAGGCAAATAAAATGAGAAGTATGACCGGATTCGGTAAAGCCGAAGGGCAATATGGAAACACTCTGTTTTTTTCAATTGAAATCTCAAGTGTAAACCGCAAGCAACTGGAACTGCGTTGTTCATTGCCGCCGGAACTGAGCGGATTTGAAAATCTTGTCAGACAAAAGATCGGCAGTTTCATCAGCCGCGGAGCTGTGAGTATAAAAGTCGCTATCCGGAAAAGTTCAAATGCCGGATTCAAGATCAATACAGATGTGCTGTATGAACTTATCAACACAGCCAAAGAAGCCAGAATGCGCGCCGGATTACCGGTGGAAGTCAATGTTGAACAACTCATGCAATTGCCCAATGTTATTGTAAATTCAGGTGATTCCGGTGAAAATCCGGCTTTGACTGAAGCATTCTCTGCGGCATTGGAAAATGCCGGTAAAGATTTCATTGCCATGCGGTACCGTGAAGGTGAAGCATTGAAAGCAGATTTAAGCAGCAGAACCGATCTGCTTGAAGATCTGCTGCGCCAGATAGAACCACTTGCCGCCAAAGTTCCTGAAATCGCCAGAAAAAGACTTTACTGTAAACTGGCGGCAGAAAAACTTCAAGTTGAACCCAACGATGAGCTTTTTGCCAGAGAAATGCTTTTCTATCTGGATAAATCCGATGTTACAGAAGAAATCACCAGGTTGAAAAGTCATTTTGTGCAGCTCCGGAAATTCTTTGAAGCAAGTGAACCCGCCGGCAGGGGAATGGATTTTCTTTTGCAGGAGTTTTTCAGAGAGATAACTACTTTGGGCAACAAAGCTCCTTCTCCGGAACTTTCCACTCTGGTGGTAAAATTCAAAACAGAACTCGAAAAATTGCGTGAACAAGTTCAGAATGTGGAGTGATCTATGCATTGCCGACAAACAGCCAGAAAACTTTCTATAATTACCGAAAAACTTTCAGCTTCGTACGCAGATAAGATGGGAGTAAATTATACCAACAGAGATAATCTTCCCCGCCGTTCCGAAGTTGTCAGTGTTACTGAAAAATTACTGGAACTGCTCTTTCCCGGTTTCGACAAACGCTTCAGAGGTGAAGTCGACACAGAAGAAATGGTGGAAGAATGTTTCAACGAACTCTCAAGCCAGATCTGCCGTGCGCTCCACCGCAGCAGCAACGGCGAATGCGAATGTGATTCCGGCTCAAAATGCGAAGAAGCAGCATTCATGCTGTTGGCAAAACTCCCGGAAATAAGAGAAATCCTCAAAGAAGATGTACGGGCAGCCTATGTCGGTGATCCGGCAGCAGCCAGTTTCGATGAAGTGATACTTAGCTATCCCGGACTCAAAGCCGTCGCGATACAGCGTCTGGCCCATATTCTCTACGGGGCAAAGATCCCGATGATCCCCAGAATGATGACGGAGTATGCCCATTCTGCCACCGGTATCGACATCCACCCCGGAGCCTGTATCGGTCAGGGATTCTTTATCGACCACGGTACAGGAGTTGTAATAGGTGAAACTGCTGTGATCGGCGAAAAAGTCCGCATATACCAAGGCGTTACCCTCGGTGCCGTAAGTTTCCCCAAAGATGCCTGCGGTGCACTCATCAAGGGGCAGAAACGGCATCCAACCATCGGCAACAATGTAACGATATACTCCGGAGCCTCAGTCCTCGGAGATATCACTATTGGTGATAATTCCGTGATCGGAGGTAATGTGTGGCTCACCGAAAGTCTCCCCGCCGGGACCAAGATCACCGCCGCAATGCCTGAAAACCATAAAAAATTTGCCGGAGCCAAACGATGAGTTGTGCAGAAAATTACCGTTCTATAATTGAAGAACTTAAAAAAAACAATCGTTCCGGAGTAACTTTGCTGCCGGTATCGAAAACAGTTTCCGCAGAAGTTATCCGGGAACTTTACGATATTGGCGTAAGAGAATTTGCAGAAAACCGCATAGAAGTGCTTACTCCCAAAGCAGAAACTCTGCCCAAAGATATACAATGGCACTTCATCGGCCGTCTGCAAAGCAACAAGGTCCGGAAAGTACTGAAAGCAGCCCGCTTCATACACTCGGTGGATTCGATCGAACTTGTGGAGCGTATCGACCGCATTGCCGGAGAAGAAAAATGCCGTCCGGTG
>JAFVRT010000213.1 GCA_017504125.1 Lentisphaeria bacterium | reverse complement strand
GGATTTTCATTGGTATTGAGTTTGACCAGGTTGCTGAATTTGGGCTGTTCACCGGGCGCATAGCCTTCAAGAGCATCCACTTCGGGACGGAAATAAGACTTTTGCGGCCAGCGGCGTTCATTCTTTTCATGCGCCACCAGGCGTCGGATGACAGAACAGGGTGCAATGGGCGAAAGTGCCTTGACGAAACGGTCAAAGGTACTTTCATCAGGGATGGGAATATTTTCCACAGTTCCGGGCCGGTCGAGGGAATTGAGTTCAATGGAATCCAGACGCATATTTTTCAGCAGTTCAGCGAAACGGGCAATAGATTCGTCTGAATCATTTATTCCGGGCACGATAAAAAGTTCCAGCTTCACCTTTGCGCGGCACTGCAGAGTAAAAGCGGTGAATTTTTTCACGAACACATCGAAATCCACGCTGGATTCCGGACGGTTGATCGCTTTGAACTCCTCTGCATTGGAACCGTCAAAGGAAGGTACGATCAAATCAACTTTGCTGATATCCTGCCAGAGAGATTCGTCCTCAAGAGCCACGGCATTGGTCAGCAGACAGAGTTTGTATCCGGGATGTCTGGTTTTTATGTGATTGATTATATCAGTGATCCCGGCGTGAAGCATGGGTTCACCGGCTCCGGAAAAGGTGATGTAATCGATTTCCGGTTTCTCTGCCAGCACTTCATCAAGTTCGCGGATGACCGCATCTGTGGGAACATATTCCTTACGGCAGCAGGTGAGATTCGTGGTAGCTTTGGCTTCACAGTATATACAATCAAGCTGACAGGTTTTGGGAGGTATCAGCGAAACTCCGAGCGACCGTCCCAATCTGCGGGAATTCAGCGGTCCGAAAACATAGTGTCCGTTCATTTTATTCTATCCTCGAATTGGTTATTTTTCCTGAAAATCGCGAAGTTTTCCACCTGAAAGCTCCATAGTGATATCAGCAAACCGGCAAAGATCGCGATTATGCGTGATCATTATTATGGACTGCTTACGGCTCCGTTCCTCGCGCAAAGCGCAAAAGAGATCCATAATGGCCTGTCCGGTATTTTCATCAAGATTTCCGGTAGGTTCATCGGCAAGCAGCAGCGGCGGATCATTGACCAGAGCTCTGGCGACAGCAGCCCGCTGCTGTTCGCCGCCGGAAAGTTCCGCTGCCCGATGAAATCTGCGGTGGCTCAAGCCGACTTTTTCCAGCAGAAAATCTGCTTTTTCTGCTGCTCCGGCGGCCGGAGTTCCATTAAGTCTGGCTCCCAACATGACATTTTCTCTGATGCTCAACTCCGGCAGCAGACAATATGATTGAAAGATAAAACCGATACTTTGAGCCCGGAACATGGCACTTTCACGCCGGTTCATGGTGGAAAGATCCCTGCCGCCCACCTCGATCCGTCCGGAATCGCATTTTTCCAGCGATCCGACAAGATTGAGCAGAGTGGTCTTACCGCTGCCTGAGGCTCCCAGAATACAGCACCATTTATCTTCGGCGAGTTCAAAATCCACACCGTGCAGAACTTCCACCCGGTTGGAACCGATGCTGTAGCCGTGATGCACATTTTCAAGTTTGACGATTATGTTGTCAGCCATGATCTGAATTCCTTATTTTCAATAACGCAAAGCATCGGCCGGATCCATTCTTGCGGCCCTCAAAGCTGGCAGCAATGCTCCCAAAGTACAAAGCAGCACGCTGGAAACCACAATAAAAACCACATCTTCCGGAACTATCATTGCCGGAAGATCGCTGAAATAATAAAAGCGTTTGGGGAAAAGTTCCGATCCGGTTATCCGTGAAGCCAGCTGCAGTATATCGTTGCGGAATGCAATCACAAGTGATCCGCTGATGACACCGCCGATACTGCCTGCAAGACCTATAAAAAATCCCTGCAGCACAAAGACGAGAGTCACGCCGCCATCGGTCATGCCGAGAGCTTTGAGCATACCGATCTCACGGGTTTTCTGATAGATGGAAGTAATGAGGGTATTGGCAATACTGAAAGCTGCCACAAGCACGATAAAAATAAGCAGAAAAAACATCATGCGTTTTTCCACCGCCAGCACACCGAGGAGCTGCTGATTTTTTTCTTCCCATGAAACGATCCTGTAAGAGTGGAGTTCATTCCGGAGTTTGCCGAGGAGTTTTTCCTGATCGAAGGGATCAGGGCTCCACCCCAGAACAGCACTGGCATATCCCCAATCGAATCCGAAAAGCTCTGCCGCGGCATCGATATCGCAAAATACCACCATGCTGTCAAAGTCGTATTTGCCGACTTCATAGATACCTGTTATGGTAAACTCAGCCGGCAGATAAGCAGAAGCCTTTTCATTGAGTTTCACTCCGCCGCCCTTCACAAAAGTGACAAGTCCGGTGAGTTTCTTGGCTGAATGGATCATCACTTTATCCCCGACTCCAAGCCGCCAGCGTTGAGCAATATCCCGGCTGATTATCAATCCCCGGCCGTCAAAAGAAAGATTTCCTTCTTTGAGCATGGAAACGCTGTCAAACTGCTTTTTCAAATCTTCGATGTTCACTCCGAAGATCATGACACCGGGATCAAGTCTGCCTCTGAACTGAGCAAGCACAGGACCTTGCATTACAGGACATGCCCTGCCGCCGGCTTTTTTAACGATCTCCACGATCTTGCCCGGATCGCGTATCACATAGGCCCGGTCGTCGATCTGGAAATGGGCTTGAGTTTCCACCAGTTTCTGCTTCATTCGCTCGGTAAAACCAGTCATCACCGCCAGAACCACCATCAAAACGGTAACACCGAGGATCACGCCCAGCAGACTGGTAACGGTGATCAGCGAAACCGCACTGCGGCGGGGACGCAAATGGCGCAATGCCAGAAATATTTCAGTTCTCATAAAAGAGTTTCTCCGTTGCTTGCAGGCATATATTTCATACACTTGTCATAATATACTTGCCAAAGCCTTTATTTTCAACGCGACTCACCAAAAATCGCCGCAAAAAAACGGCCGTTCCTCAAGGAATGACCGCCTTGTCAGAATAATGATCTGTTCTACAATATCATATCCCGTTTGCGTCCCATATCGGGAACGGCTTGCGACCATGCCATATTCATTCCCAGATGTTCAAGTTCAAATACGATTATTTCGTTTCTGCCTTTTTTCAAAAGCGGTGCGGGCACATAAAGGGTATACTGGGGCCCGGAGTTACGGTAACGGCCCAGATTGAAACCGTTGACCCAGACCGCGCCTCTGGTTCCGGCAGGGACCCGGATAAAGGTATCTGCCGGAGTATCGACCTCCATATATCCGCGGTAAAACGCCGGTTCATTGGTGGTGAAACCGTCAGATTTACCGAATTCCAGATTCCTCAAATCGTCAAGTGGCAATGGATAACAAAGGCAGTTTCGCAATTCTCCGGTACGGTTGTCTGTAACAATGCCAAGCCCCCGGCTCTCATGCTGAAGTTCTGCGATGGTATTTCTCAGGCGGCCGCAATTTTCAACGAGGAAATCGAGAGTATCTCCTCTGGCAGCTTTGAATTGCAGTTTTTTACCCGGAACATCATTACGGTGAAGTGTACCGGTGTACTTGCCGTTGACAAAAAATTGCACCCGATCCCGCATACCGTTGAGAGAAATCGACTGTACGCCGTCATTTTCCGCCTCAAAACGGTAAAGCACAAAACCGTAATAACACTTCAACTCCTCAAAACTCAAAGCCCGTTCTGCGGGGATCTCACAACTCAGCATATCAACTGCTTCAAAGAAGGGAACGGCCCCGGTAAGTTTTATTTCACCGTAAGCGCGGCGTTCGGGCAGCGGTGGAGCTTCAAGTTTCAATTCCGGCAGTGCGTTGAGGATCTCACGGCGGATAGCTTCATATTTTTCTCCCGGCATACCGCCTTCGGGCAGCGGGGAATCCACATCGTAACTGGTCAGCAGATCCTGATATGGAGTGCTCCCGAAACCGCCGCCGGAGCCGTTCATAAAGCCGAAACTGGTTCCGCCGTGGAACATGTAAAGATTGAAATTGATCTTTTCTTTCATCATTTCCCGGATATCAGCAGCAACAGCTCCGGCATCGTGGCAGATAAAGTCATCGTCCCAATACTGCCCGGAACCGTTCCAGAGTTCCATGACAAAGGGAGGATCTTCAGGGCGGATCTTTTTCATGGTTTCACACATGGCGGCAGGATGATTTCTGCCGTTGACGCTTGCAAAAACGCCTTCAGGAAGACTGCAGGTCAATTCCCCCGGAGAATTTGAAGCCATTAATGGCACATCGATATTTTCCGCCAGAAAAAAATCCCGTAATTCCTCCATATATTTCAGATCATTACCGATATATTCGTTTTCGATCTGCATAGCGATAATAGGACCGCCGCCGGTATAAAGAAGCGGGCACACCTGTTTGAAAACTTCGCTGAGATAGCGTTTTGCATAGCTCATAAAAGTTTTTTCCGAAGAACGCAAACGGCATTTTTTGGTCAGCAGCCATGCGGGAAGTCCACCGAGATCCCATTCTGAGCAGATATACGGTCCCGGACGGAGTATCACATAAAGACCGGCCTCCGCCGCCGCACGCAAATATGCGGCAATATCGAGCCCGCCTTGAAAATCAAAAGAATTTTCATATTTTTCGTGCAGATTCCACGGCATATATGTTTCAAGGGTATTGAGGCCGCAGCTTTTCAATGCCGCGATGCGCATCTGCCATTGCTCCGGCCTTATTCTGAAATAATGCATCGCTCCGGAACGGATATGTTCCGCCTTGCCGTCGATCAATATCTGCCGGTTACTGAAAACAACACTTCCCATTTTTATTACCTCCGCAGCACAGTTTTTTTACTTTGTATTAAAATAGCACATCAAAAGTTTTTTTCAACCGGAAAATATCAGAGCTTTTTTCACGGATCCGGGCAGCAAAAACAGGACTGCCGCAATTCTGCAGCAGTCCTGTACCAGCAATTTTCAATATTACTTTTTCTGAAGTTTCAGCAGCAGCCGGGCCGCCGCTTCCCTCACCTGATCGGCGGCGGCAGGATCGAACCGCCGATCGACCATAACATCTTGCAGAGATTTTTTGAGAAAACTCCTGACTTCCGGCAATTTACCGAATTTATTACGCAAAAGTGCCAGATATTTTACATCCATGATCCCCTGCCGCAGAGCCATGCTGCGGATCGTGGGAATGACATTGCCGTTCACCCCGGTTACCAGCAGCAGATTTCCTGCGGTAGCTGAAGCAAAATCCACACCGCCGTTGTAATTGATGAACGCAGTCAGCTGATACATATTGTTGTTGTCAAGACTGTGCTGCTCACCGAACCACGCAAAGAGGCGGTGATTACCGTGAAGCTGACTTGTGGGATTGGTTTCGCAGGTATAATGACCGACCTTTTTACCTTTGGCCCGGATCTCACGGTAAAACGCGAGATGCTCCGGATCGGTGAAGTAATAGTGGCGGTGAAGTACCCATGTATCCACCGCATCTTTCATACGCCGCATGGCAGAAACGCGCACCCGGTTGTTGTAACTTCCGCCTTCTTTTCCGGCACGGGCGTCAAGGGTGACCATGCTGCGCAGTTCCGGCCACGCTTTGTAAGCGGCATTGACGACACGGATCACTTCTTCGATATCCCCCGGTTCATCGAAAATTTCGATCACAAACTGTTCCGGCTTGATTCCGTTGGCGGACATAAATGCTTTCAAAGCCCTGATCCATTGGGGCCAGAGTTTCCTGGCTTCTTCCGGTTTCTTTTTAAGCGAATACATACTGAGAAAAGTATGATATGCGCTGTAGACGATCTGAAACCGGAATGGGATATTATATTTTTTGCTGAGTTGTTTGAGTTTTTCCAGCTGCGCTGCCCCTGTTTCTGCTTTCGGGAGAAATGTTCCGTCCTTTTGCAGCGGGAATCTGAAACTCCATGGAGATACAGCATATCCTTCGACGCCAAGTCCCAGACCGGCGGCAAAAAGTTTTTCATTATTTTCGACATTAGATGCAAAAAACTGTGAGGGG
>JAFVRT010000212.1 GCA_017504125.1 Lentisphaeria bacterium | reverse complement strand
TGTCTGTTTTTCTGCCAAAGCTGTTTCTCCCCGTTATGTCAAGTTTGACAAATCTGAAAAAATCATTTTGAAACCGGGGAACTTTGAAGTGGTGGTAATTCCCGGATCTTCACCGACAGCGAGGTATGCCGCTTCATTTCTGGCTGATACTCTGGGCAGGACTTTCGGAGTCAAGGTGCCGGTGGTGAAAAAGAGTTCCGGCAGGATCGCTCTGCATGTCGGTGATAAAAATCTTGCCAGTCAATGGGGCCTTGATGTATCAAAACTTGACCGCGACGGTTTTTATATCCGTTCCGGGAAAAATAAGATCCTGATGATCGGAAGGGATGACCGCAGCATAACTCCTGCCGCCAATGGCGGATATTTTGAAAGAGCCACACTTTTCGCTGTTCAGGAGTTTTTGGAACGCTTTGCCGGAGTACGGTTCTATTTCCCCGGAGAAATAGGAACTGTGATCCCGGAAAAGAAGGAAATAGTGTTGAACTCCGTCGATTTGGCCGACCGTCCGGATATGCAGCACAGAAGTTTTTATATCGTGCCGTGGAAACCGATCATGGAAGGACAGCAGTTTACTTTTTCCGGTGCTGTGAAGGGGTTCGGACGGCTGAGTGCGCTGCAGCTGCGGACCAGTACGCTGCATATTCCCAACTGTCATGGACTTGGCTGGTTGGGATTGGTTGAGCGTTTCGGAAAAACTCATCCGGAGTACTTTGCGCTCAAAGCCAATGGTACACGGTGGAACGGCGCAGTCAAACTGGGAAATCCCAATAATGACAACGGACATATCTGTTTCAGTTCCGGGGAAATGAAAGATATATTGCTGAAAGATGCCGAAGCCCTGCTTACCGGGAAACCGGCTTCTGCCACAGGTGCTCAAAATGGCCATGGAAAAGTTGCATGGGGATTCCCGCACAGAAAGCCGTTTTTCAATCTGATGCCCAACGACGGCATGCCGCCGTGCCTCTGCAGCAAATGCAAACCTTTTTTCAAAAACCATCAGCTTTCCAGCAATTTTATGTGGCGTTATTTCACTTCGTTTGCCAAAACTCTCAAGGAACGCAAGGTCCCCGGATATGTTACATGTATGGCGTACGCCAATTACAATATGATCCCTGATTGTGATATCCCTGATAATATCATAGTCCAGCTGGCTCTCACCGGACCTTACAATGAATTGCTTGCTTCTCAAAAAAGAGATGATAAACTGTTGATCGAATGGAACAAAAAACTGGGGAGCAAGCCTTATTTGTGGCTTTATCCCTCCAAATGCCGTGCCGCGGTGGGGTGGGTCCCCAACAGCGCACCGCGGGCGGTAGGAGCTTATTTGAAACGGCAGGCTCCTTATTGTTTCGGCGCGTTTCTGGAGTCGGAAACCGATATATGGCTTTTCGGATTTCTGAACTATTATGTGGCGGCAAAGGTCATGTGGAACAGCTCTGCTGATGTTGATGCTCTGCTTGATGAACATTTCAAACTCATGTACGGGCCCGCCGCTCCGGTGATGCAGAAGATATTTGATAACTTTGAAAAGATCTGGCTGGAAAAAATCTGCGGAAATTGTGTGGATACTCCTGTCGGTCCCAAAGGAGTCGTTCCTTCCCAGACCGAGATCTGGACCAGGATCTACAATACTGCAACTTTGAATATGATCAATGCTGAATTTGACAGAGCTGAAAAACTGGCAGCATCAGATAAAAAAGCGTTGAAAAGAGTGAAGTTCATCCGGGCCGAATTCTGGAAGCCCGTGCTGACCGGAATGGAGCGTTTCCGGAAATCCAGCGAGATAAACGACGAAAGCGTCATTGCAGAAATGAAATCCGGAGAAAAGATTACCATTGACGGTAAATTGAACGAACCGGCATGGAAAAATGCGCCGGCAGTCTGGCTCAGAGAACGCAAAAAAGGAGTGAACAGCGTGGCAACCAGGGTTTCCATGCTCCGGGATAAAGATTATTTTTATTTCGGATTTTTCTGTCAGGAACCGGAAACAGCCAATATCACCGCCGTCAAACGGCAGCATGATGATAATCTGCTCTGGCAGGATAATTGCGTGGAGCTTTATCTTGATACCAGAGGCGACCGCAAAGAATATTATCAGATAATGCTCAATTCGCAAAATTCTGTAAGTGATCTTCATGTCGCTCCCGGCATAACAGATTGGAAATGGAACAGCAATGCACTGTCTGCCGTGTCTGTGCAGCCGGGTAAAAGCTGGTGTGCTGAGATACGGATACCCCGTTCTGCCATGGCTCAGGCAAAGGATAAAGTAAATGCCGACTTCACCCGGCTCCGTACTTTGAAGAACAAAACTGAATACTACAACTGGATAAAACTGCCGCCCAGAAACAAGGTGGAACAGCTGGGTATACTCTACTTTACTGCTCCTGAAAACCGCAATCTGCTGAAAGATCAGGATTTTCAGGGAAAAGTGGGATACGCCGGACGCTTTATCGGGCCGTGGGCGGCACACAAAACGATCCACCGGGATACCAGTGTATTCCGTTTCGGCGGTTCTTCGTGCCGCATGGGGGACGGGTGTCATACCGTGCAGCAGAATTTCAAGGGATTGAAAACCAATACAAGATACCGCTTCAGCTATTTCATCAAATTGGAAAACCTCAGTATTCCGGGACTTTATGTCCGGGTTTTTGAAGGCAACGGCAGAGTACATACCCTGCCTCGTGTTTTCCCGAAAGGGACTGCACCGTGGCATAAACTTGAATTTACTTTCAAAACCGGCAGTACTCCGCCCAAAAACGGTATTTCTCAAATATATTTTGTACTTTTAAAATCTACCGGCAGAGTTTGGATCGATCGGGTGAAAATCGAGGAAATAAGATAAAATGCACCGTTTCAATGATGAATATTCCGTGGAGTTCCGCAAAGATATGAAAGGCGGACACGGAGAAGTGAAGTTTGAACATATCTGGAAGAAAAACTCCGACGAGGAAATGCGCTCCTCCTGCCGTCAGTTTTCCCGGCTCACATTGCAGTCGGGATGTTCGGTGGGGATCCACTCCCACGACAACGAGGAGGAGATATATTACATCATTTCCGGACACGGCCGTTCATGGGATAACGGCCAATGGATCGAAGTCGGCCCCGGAGATGCTACGATATGCCGCTCCGGAGAAGAACACTCCATGGAGTGTGTCGGCGACGAACCATTGGTCTATCTGGCCTGTATCCCGGTTTACCGGTGATCATGGCACATCACTTGTTGTAAGCCGGATCGTAACTGCTGTTGTCAGCTGACCAGTAACCGAGGCTGAGCTGCGGTTTGCCGCCGTGGATATTTCTGCTGATTTCCACATGGCCGTCGATGAAACATCCATTGGCTCCTTTGTTGTGTCTGAAATGGATGTAACCACCGGACTGAACACTTTTTATCCCCTCAGGAGAATAAAGACAGCTCGTTGGTATGACACTTGTTTCGCTGTTTAATTCGTTTACCGCAGCATCGGCAAACATGATTGTCCTTGAAGCGTTCCGCACCTGAGAAGTCTTTATCCCCCTGTAATTGTTATAAGGTTCAAAGCCGAGGAATTCATTGTATCCGTAGCCGGAGTTTTGTGCGGCAACGCCTTCTTTTTTCAACACATTGGACGGGCAGCTGTGGATCTTGGAATTTTTTCCAGTCATGTTGAGTGTTCTGGCAAGGATCCCGGAGGAATTTTCTTTGTCTTCCGTGTAGTCGCTGCCCTGTGCCCAATCCCAGTAGGTCATTACCCAGTTGCTGTCCATGTAATAGACCGGACAAAACCAGCCATTGCTGATATCGGTGTACTGGGTCTGCATGATACCCAGTTGTTTGAGGTTCGATGTACAGCTGGCGGATTTTCCCCGTTCCCGCGCTGCGCTCAGAGCCGGCAGCAGCATCCCTGCCAATATGGCTATGATAGCGATGACGACCAGCAGTTCGATCAGCGTGAACGCTGACCGTGGTAAAGTGTTTGGGCAGAATGGATCCCGATACGGCGAAACCGTATCCCGGCAGACTTTTACAGAAGTCTTCATTTTTTTTTCTTTCTTTGTGTTACGCGCACAATTTTTTCCGGCAGGGATCCGGCTCGCCAGTTTATTCATCTGGCTCACGGTTGCGCGACAGCTCCCGATTTTCACGGGGATTCACCTGTAGCTCCGGATAATGTTTTTAACGATATCCTTTTTTACGGAATATCACAGCCCTATAATATACACCTTTTTTCCAGGAGATACAAGAGGTTGCGAAAAGAAAAATTTGTAAAATAAATCAAATTGGTGTATATTGTAACAACGGGAAGCCATTTCAATCAATTCAGCAGAAGGAGCTTTGAAAAATGAACAGTCCGAAAAAATCAACAGGTCGGCGCGCAGTCATCTTTGAATTTGAAGATGCGCCCGGTAAAACTGTTTTTCTGGCCGGAAGTTTCAACAACTGGCAGATGACTACCCGTATGAATTACAAGGCAGAAAAAAAAGTCTATTCCTGCCGTTTGCTCCTTGAGCCCGGTGATTATCAGTACAAGTTCGTCGTTGACGGAGAATGGCGTCTTGACGGTGCCAATTCATGTTTTACGCCAAATGGATTCGGCGAGTTGAACAGCGTGATCCGGGTGGAAGAAAGAAAGTAAAAATTTCACTGAAGGTCTTTTATGAATCTCAAACTTTACAATGTTGCTCCGCGGATCCCTGCTGAACTGCAGTTCCTTGAAACTCTCGCGGACAATATCTGGTGGTGCTGGCATCCGCAGGCAGTCGAACTGTTTGTACGGATCAATCCCTATCTGTGGCGGGAACTGTCCGGAAATGCCAAGACTTTTTTGCGCCGGGTTTCACAGCACCGGCTTGAAGAACTTGCTCATGACCATGGATATCTCCGGCAGCTTCACGCCGTACGCAACGAATTTGAACGGCAGATACCGGGCGATGACAATTTTCCGAACCGCAGCATAGCCTATTTCTCTCTGGAGTTCGGTATCCATGAAAGTATTCCGATCTTTTCCGGCGGTCTGGGGGTGCTCGCCGGAGATCATTTGAAAGCTGCCAGTGATCTGAAGCTCCCTATTACCGGTGTGGGACTGCTTTACCGTCAGGGGTATTTCCGGCAGGTACTTGACCGTTCCGGATATCAGACGGAGCATTATCCTGTTTCCGAGATCCATGACCTGCCTATCGAACGGGCCAAAGATGCTTCAGGCAGGGAGATCGTTGTTTCTGTGCCGCTGGTTGACCGTCAGCTTTATGCGGCAGTGTGGATCCTGCGTACTGGAAATGTACCGCTGGTGCTGCTGGATGCGGAAATACCGCAGAATCCTCCTGAACTCCGTTCGGTTACATGGAGATTGTACGGCGGCGACAAAACTACACGCTTGCATCAGGAGCTGCTGCTGGGGATCGGCGGCATCAAAGCTCTGCTGGCTCTGGGATGTGAACCGCAAGTGTGCCACATGAACGAAGGACACGCCGGATTTCTTTCCCTTGCCCGTATCTCTCATCTGGTCAATGACCGGGGATATGATCCTGCAGTAGCTCTGGAAACTGTATGGCGTTCCAATGTCTTTACCACCCATACCCCGGTCCCCGCCGGAAACGAAGTGTTTCCCATCGATCTGCTGCGTCCATACATAAACACTCTCGCAGCCGAGGCGAAACTGGATACTGAACGGGTCATAAACTGGGGCATTGCCATCGGCGAAAGAGAACATGCTCAGGAAATGTCCATGACTATTTTCGGACTCCGCCTGGCGGCCAATTACTGCAACGGAGTGAGTAAACTCCACGGAGAAGTTGCCCGTTCCATGTGGAAACATCTCTGGCCGCAGCGGTCTGTGGCTGAAATTCCTATCCGCCATATCACCAACGGAGTCCATATCCGTTCGTGGATCTCCGCCCGTATCGGAGTGCTGTTTGATCAGTATCTGCCTACCAAATGGGCTGAAAATCCCAAGGCGGCAAACTTCGCCGAAGCCGTACGGGCCATGCCTGATGAAGAACTCTGGATGGCCCATGAACTCTGCCGTCAGAGTTTATTGCGGCGGTCAAGAAGATGGATGCAGCACAGTTTGCGGGGCATGGACAGCCGCGGCAACAAACTTTCTCAGATACTTCAGCCTGATGTGCTGACGATAGGATTTGCACGCCGCTTTGCCACTTATAAGCGGGGAACTTTGCTGCTCCGTGACCGCCAGCGGCTGCTGGCTCTGCTCAAAGACAGCCGCCATCCGGTCCAGTTTATTTTCGCCGGTAAGGCCCATCCCGCCGATGAAGGCGGCAAAGAACTTATCAAAGAATTGATCCAGTTTGCAAAACAGGAAGGTGTGCAGGATAAATTCATTTTTCTCGAAAACTATGATATCGGCATGGCGCGAGCTCTGGTTCAGGGCGTCGATGTGTGGCTGAATACTCCGCGTCGTCCTCAGGAGGCAAGCGGTACTTCAGGTATGAAAGCCGCTATCAATGGTGTCATAAACTGCAGTATCCTTGACGGCTGGTGGGACGAAGGATTCAATGGAGTCAATGGCTGGGCCATCGGCGGCAATGAATATTATAACTCCGATGATGACAGGGATAACTTTGAGTCCAGAACCCTTTTCGATCTGTTGGAAAATGAAATAATCCCGTGTTTCTATGAACGCACCGGCGGAGATCTGCCATTGCGGTGGATCGCCCGTATGAAAGAATCCATCATTACCGGATTGGGGACTTTTTCCAGTACCCGTATGGTGCAGGAGTATGACCGGGATTTCTATCGGCCCGCGATCGAGGCCTATAAGCATTTGACTGCTGACGGTGCCAGATATGCCAGAGAACTGGTTGAGATCAAAGCCAGATTGGATGATAATTTTTCTCACAACCGTCTTGCTATTTCATTTCCTGAAGTTCTGGACAGTACTTTGGAAGATATGCATGTAGGGGATATTTTCAAAGTCCGTACCAGAGTGCAGCTCGGAGGACTTTCTCCGGCAGATGTGGAGGTTGATGCTTATTACGGTACTGTAGATGCCCACAACGAGATGATCGCCAGCAGCACCGAAGCCATGACTATGGTGGAAAATCTCGGAGATGGCAACTATCTTTATGAATGTACCGTTGAATGCCGTCAGGCCGGACGCTTCGGACTGACCGCCCGTATTAAAGCCGGAGGTACTGAATGGGATAACAGCATACCCAGTTTCATGTGCTGGCCGGTTCAGGAGTAAACAGCAGGATAAGATGCAATGAGAAAGAAAAAAAACTCTCCGCGGATCCTGATCGTAACGCCGGAAATCACTTCTCTGCCGCAAGGTATGGGAAATATGGCCAACCGGCTGCGGGCCAAGGCCGGCGGATTGGCTGATGTTTCAGCTTCTCTGGTTGGGGCATTGTTTCGTCACGGAGCAGATGTGCATGTGGCTCTGCCTCATTACCGGAAAATGTTCAATGAAGATCTTGGCAATATGGTCAGCGAAGATCTGCGGGCCTATATGGCACACTTCAACAGCAGTTCCCGTATCCATCTGGCAGAAGACCGGATCTTTTATTACCGGGATACTGTGTACAGCAGTTATTCTGATGACAGTTTCAAACAGGCGGTGGCTTTTCAGCGTGAAGTCCTGAACAATATAATACCTCTGGTTCAGCCGGATCTTATCCATTGCAACGACTGGATGACCGGCCTTATTCCCGGAGCTGCCAGAAAAATGGGGATACCATGCCTTTTTACGGTACATAATATCCATACCAGCAAGGTCACGCTGGAGTGTATTGAAGACCGGGGATTGGATACCGCTTCTTTCTGGCGCAATCTTTATTACGACCGTCCGCCGGTGAATTACGAGGAATCCCGCAGCACCAATCCGGTCGATATGCTTACCAGCGGCATTTTCGGAGCCCATTTCATCAATACTGTAAGTCCCACGTTCCTCAGAGAAATCGTGGATGGCTGTCATGATTTTATCGCTCCGCAGATACGCAGGGAAATTTCCGCCAAATATTATTCCGGCTGTGCCGGAGGGATCCTTAATTCTCCGGATGAAGCGGATGATCCGGAAACAGACAAGGCTTTGGAGGTCCGTTATACTTCTGAAACTCACCGGGAAGCCAAGAGAGCCAACAAGGTCGCATTTCAGAAGCGCACAGGTTTGCTGATCGATCCTGATGCTCCGCTGCTTTTCTGGCCCAACCGTCTTGATCCGGTACAGAAAGGTTGTCAGCTGCTGGCAGAGATCATGTATGATGTGATCCACCGTTACTATGACCGCAAACTGCAGATCGCTATCGTTGCCAACGGAGCATACCAGAAAATTTTCCGGGATATTGTGGAGTTTCACAATTTTTATGACCGGGTAACGGTGTGCAACTTTGATGAAGACCTTTCACATCTCGGTTTTGCCGCATCTGATTTTGTGCTTGTTCCTTCCCGTTTTGAACCTTGCGGATTGCCCCAGATGACAGCCCAGTATTACGGAAGTCTGCCTATTGTCCGGGATACTGGCGGGCTGCATGATACGGTGGAGCATTTCAATTTCAGAGAATTGATCGGAAACGGATTTGTGTTCCGTGATTATGATGCCGGCGGTTTGAAATGGGGGATCGACGAAGCCATGCGCTTCTACTCCATGGCACCGGAACTCCGGGAAAAAGTCATCAGTAATGTGATGTCCGGAGCCAGAAACCGTTTCAATCACGATGTAACTGCAGGGCACTACATCGACATTTACGAATCCATGCTGGCAAGACCGCTGCTTTGAAGCATAAACACAAGGGGCTGCGGCAAAACTGATTATTTGCCGCAGCCCCCGCTTTTATTTAGGAAAAAAACGGTACTGTTACCGGTTTTTATCTGCAACAGCTTGAAGTTACAGACACTTTTCGGTGACATCCATGATGTGATTGCTGCCGAAGGGCAGGTCTGCACCGGCGAGTTCTTCTGTAAAGATCTGCAGGTAATCGGAACCCCCTGCCGCCGCAGGAACCGTTTCAACACTTTCGCTGCCGGACAGGTAGAGTTTGCAGCCGGGATCGTTGTAGTTGAATTCAATAACACCTTTGCGGCCCCAGATGGTGAAACGCCAGTAGAGCGGATTGGTGAATCCGGTCTTTTCCGGAGCAAAGTAGGAAACATCAAAAATCACTCCGCATTTATTATCGAGAGCGAACATGCCCTGTGCCGCATCCTGGAATACCACCGGAGCAAAGGTGGCAAAGGCGTTCCATGTGCGGGCTGCGGTGAGTTCGGTGATGGCGTGTCCGGTCATATACTCAACCGCATCAAGTCCGTGGATGGCGATGTCGTTGATCGTGCCGCCGTGTTTTCCCGGTTCAAAGTACCAATTGGGACGGACTCCGTATGAAAGGGGGTGCTGACCGCCGAAAGAAATGGCATGTACATCACCGATACGGCCGGAGTCAATGATTTCTTTGGCAGCGTTGACATTGCCGTGAAGACGCATATCGAGCATGCAGCCGACTTTGAGGTTTCTGGTCTGGGCCAGATGACGGATCTCACGCAGTTCAGCAAGAGAGGTGCAGAGTGGTTTGTCGGCAATGACATGTTTTCCGGCTACCATGGCTGAGATCGCTCTGGAACCGCGGATGGCATAATAATCACCAATAGCCAGAATATCAAAGTCGATCTGCTGCATCATTTCATGGAAATCGGTACAGGTGATTTCTACGCCCTGTTTTGCGGCTTCGGCAGCGGCTTCTGTATTTTCTTCGCAGGCCGCAACGATTTCGTATTGTTCAGATTCTTTCATCCTGTTGTAGAGGCCGTAGATGTGGCCGTGGCGGAATCCGACGAAAGCGACTTTGAATTTTTCCGGCATAATAAGATCCTCCTGTATGTTGCAGCTTTTCGCGGTGAAAAGCCTTATATGTTTCCGTTATCAGTTAAGATAACCCCTGCTGAATGAAATTTCAAGGGGGGAGAAAAGGAAATTTCTCTTATTTTGAAAATTTCATCCTGAAGTCATCCGGTCTTCAAACTATGCAGAATATGTATTTCCCGTGTTTGAGTTGAAGGGGGTTTTTCAGAAGTTGAAATAGATGAATGGAGAGTATTTCACAAAGAAAAACATGGAAACCGTTATCAAGGCTGCGGCAAGCACAGTGCGGCTCCAGGAGGGACGGAAATTTTTCAGCAGTACGCATACTGGTTTACCGGCAAACACGATGATCGTGCCGGCGGCAAAAAGCAGATAATATTCAGGCGCAAGAGTTCCCCAGTTCCATGAATCCGGTGCAAACATGGCACTGTAAAGTCTTTGGGCCTGCCCCCAGTTGGCCGCTCTGAAGGGAACCCATGCCAACAGTACAAAGATGAATGTCAGGATCCGCGCCGGAAGAAGCGGCATGGAAAATCCCAGGAATTTACTCCAGATACGGTGGAGTACAAGAGCTGCTCCGTGAAGCATGCCCCAGAGGACAAAGAGCCAACTTGCCCCGTGCCACAGACCGCTGATGAAAAATGTCAGCAGCAGATTGCAGCAGTTGCGGAACTTGCCCACCCGGTTCCCCCCCAGAGGAATGTAAATGCTTGTCATGAGAAATCTGCCGAGGGTGATGTGCCATTTACGCCAGAAATCACTGATATTTGCCGCAAGGTATGGCGAATTGAAGTTAACCGGCAGTTGAATGTTGAAAAGCAAAGCAATACCGATGGCCATATCGCAGTAACCGCTGAAGTCAAAATATATTTGGAATGTATAGGCCAGCGCGGTTCGCCATGCTTGAAAAAAGTTTCCTCCGCAATTTACGAAACCGGCATCGGCGATTACCGCAAAAAAGTCTGCCAGCAATATTTTTTTTGCCAGACCGAGAGAAAATACATATATGCCTGCGGCAATATTTTCCATTTTCGGACGATAATTTTCTTCCTTTTCAAACTGGCTCATCATCTCATTCGGCAGCACGATCGGGCCGGCGATCAGCTGCGGGAAAAAAGATACAAACAACGAATAGCTGCTGAAAGAATAACATTTGGAAAGTGTGTTGTTATAAATCTGCTGTAAAAATGATATCTGCTGGAAGGTGAAAAAACTTATTCCCAAAGGCAGCAGAATATGCTTCAAAGTCCATGATGTTCCGAATAATGCATTGATATTTTCCACAAAAAAGTCATAGTATTTAAAATATCCGAGAAGCAGTATGTTGAAAATGACTCCTGTGATGAAAACTGTTTTTGAACGGTTTCTGTAAAGCATGACCGCAAACAGGTGGTTGACCAATATAGAGCTTGCCAGAATGAAAAAATAACTCCAATTGAACCACGAATAAAATACAAATGAGGCCGCGATCAGCCATATTCTGGCTGAAATATGACTTTGCTCTGCCAGCAGATAGTATACGATGATCGTCAGCGGCAAAAAACCGAGGATGAATGTGAATGTAGGGAACAGCATATTTTATTTACCTTTGATCTGTTTCAAATTGTTGAAATACTCCGGCATCTGTTCTTTTATCAATGCGCGCAGTTCTTTTTCATTTGCTCTGACCTGAGATGCAGATGTGATCCTTCTGCGGCCGGATTTGAGATCCCTGAGCAGTGCGACTGCTGCAATGTTGCTGAAGTGCTGTACATCGCTGAAGTAATCGTGATTCAGAACGAACTTACGGTCGGATTGGAAATCGTGCAGTTCAACATTGGGGCGTTTCAAAAGTTCCAGCATTACCCCGGTGCGCTGTTTTATAAGAGCATCTGCTTCATGGAACTGTTCGCTCTGGCAGTATGTATAAATGTGATAAGGCGGCAGATAAACTGTAAATTTGATCTGCGGATTGTTATCGAACACCGGCAGCAGTTTTCCGTAAAAATTCAGTTTGTGAAGTTCCGGATGATAGTGTCAAAAGTAGTATGAAAAAATGAAAAAAATGAGTGTGGACAGGGTGGTACATCCGAACCCTTTCGCAGTCAAGCCAAAATCCGGCATAACCGGTCGCGTTTTACGCTCCCTT
>JAFVRT010000211.1 GCA_017504125.1 Lentisphaeria bacterium | reverse complement strand
GGGAACGGGAAACTGCGGCAGCTCCAGATGACATGAAGGCTTTTGAAAAGGCCAATTATGACTATTTTAAGCAAGCAATCGCTGACGGAATCTATATCGGTCTGATCGCTGAAGATGATGACAAAATCGCCGGTACTGGTGGAATATGTCTGCATATACATCCGCCAAGTTATTCCGTCCCTAATGGCAAAAGTGCCTGCCTGCTCAATATGTATACCCGTCCGGAATTCCGGGGCAGGGGCGTGGCCGGAAAAATCGTCGCAGCTCTTGTGGAAAGAGCCAAAAAAGAAAAATGCTGCAAGGTATTCCTCAATGCTTCAGATATGGGAAAATCTCTCTATCAGAAATTCGGTTTTACCGATGTCGCAAACGAAATGGTCTTTGACCTGAAACATTGATGTAACTACTGAAACAAATAGGGCGCGTTTGCAAAAACTCAAAAAAAGTATGATGCGCTCCCAAATTTGATACGGTTGAAATTATATGGAATGAGTTCGGTATTGTATCGGACTCATTCCTTTTTTATAAGGTTCCGGACAAATCAGCAAAGGAACTTCCGAGGCAGGCCATTTTAATTGAAACATTGCTGCCACCCATTCGCTGAATACAGGAAAAACAGTATCAGGCCCCGGAATGGACTGAAAAGTAAAAAAATCCGGCAATGATATTTGCAATTCCATTGAAACGGTGCTATATTAATCGCAGATGATATCAGTTTTACGGAACATGTATATATGCAACTGGATAGCTCCAAATCAAAAACATCTCAAGTGCTGCGCTGCATGGAAGAACAAATCCGTTCCGGGGTGCTTCCCCGGGGGAGTGTTTTACGCTCTACACGGCTTCTTGCGGCAGATTTCAATGTCAGTTCCCAGGTTATCCGTTACGCTTGCAACCAATTGGAAGAAAGAGGATTGATCCGTCGCAAACCCCGTTCCGGAACGATCGTCAGCGGAATGGATAAATTCCTTCTTGTCCGCAGCGAAGGTGATGTTTCGGTTTCCAAAGATATCGTGCTTTCTGAATTATATGCGCTGGCACAAGCGAATTTTGTGGAACTGGATCTTATGCCCGTTGAAATATTCCGTTCATTCCCTCAAAGGCAGCTGCTCAAGGTGCTGAAAAAAGAATGCTACAAAGGCGTCATGCTGATGTGTTGCGGCTACAATGGCACGGAGCCGGAACTGGAAATTCTGCGCAAACTTGATTTGCCGGTCTGTCATCCTGTTACTTCCGTCGATGAGGAGTCCGTTACAGGTTTTAAAAGTTTCAAGCTGGATACAGAAAAAGGTCTTCTGCTGGCAGGTATGGAATTGAAAAACAAAGGAAGAAAAAATATCCTCATGCTGACCAACCGGGACTCTGATGCCGCTGATTTCTCACGGGTATGGGGTAAACAGGGGATTTGCCCAGCTCATGTGAGCGTTATCTCCGGCAATTGGGGAAGCGAAAGGGTCATGACAGAGTTTGAAACTCTTTTGGCTGAGAAAAAATTTGATGCCGTAGCCTGCCACTCAGGAGGGCTCGCAGTTCTTCTCTATCAGTACTGCAGTACCCGTAACATTGTCATCCCAAGGGATATGAGTGTAATCAACTTCGGTTGGGGAGGTGCCGGAAAATTCCTTTCTCCTAAATTGACCGAAGTGAACTATCATTTGAAAGAACACACGCAGGCCGTCTGGGAGTGGATTGAGCACGGCAGGTGTGTCTTTCCGGAAATAACGCTGAGTCACGGTGAAAGTGTTTAAATAATTTTATATGTAAAGGAGTAAATCTCATGTTCAAAAAAACGACCGTTCTATTTGTTTTTTCTTTTACTTTGCTGCTGACGGGAAAGGAAATCTTTCATTTTAATTTCAAAGATGCCAACGGCAAAAAAGAAATCTCTTGCGGAGCTTTCAAGATGATTTCACGCCGGGTTCCGCTTCTGACACAGCAAAAAGCCCTGCGCCTGGCTGCTACCGCCGAAATTGAGATCAGCGGTCCTTTGCCCGATTTCAGAAAAGGTTTTGCCGTTTCAGCGTGGGTGCTCAGGAAAAGGGACATTGATATCTGTCCTATTTTGAGTTCAGGTCTTTACCGGCAGAGTCAGAGTTTCGTTTTCAATGCCGGTGGTGAGTTTTTTACCAGAGACTCCCAGTACAGTATCTGCGGTATCAAAAAAGGCAACCGCATCCGGCGTTCAGGCGT
>JAFVRT010000210.1 GCA_017504125.1 Lentisphaeria bacterium | reverse complement strand
TGCTGGCCTCACTTACCGGATCTCCAATTTGTCCGGTTTCCATCAATGTTTCAAAATGCTGGCGCGCCAAAAGCTGGGATGGTTTTCAAATCCCCAAGCCGGGAGCTGTTATGACTCTGGTCATCGGAAAGCCGGTGATCGTCCCTGCCGGTATCGAGGGGGAGGAAATTGAAAAATGGCGGCTTATTGTGGAAAAAGCTCTCAACGATATTACTGTTGACCCGGAAGAATAAAGAATGACGCAGCTGATGAAACATAATTTTCCAACAGAAAAAAAATCTCTTTCTGCCGCCGTAAAAGGCCGCATCGAAAGTGTGGGATTCCGTGTGGAAAATGTGATTTTCCGCAGTCGGCCGCGATACCCGGTTACCGCCAATATGTATATCCCGGAAGGAGCTGAAAATTGTCCGGCGTTGCTTTTTGTTGGTGGTTCTGCGCCGGAAGGCAAATTTGACAAAAATTGCCGCAGGCTTGCCGCTGAACTGGTTTCCTGCGGTATGGTTGTATTGGTGATGGATTCTGCCGGGCAGGGGGAACGCTCGCTTTTTACAGATGTGGCGGCGTCTGACGGGATTGCAGGAAATCCGGAAAGGGAAAGAGAACTTCTTGCCGCTCAGATGAAACTTGTCGGTGAATCATTTGTCGATTGGGCTCTTTGGGATATCATCCGTGCAATAGATTTTCTTGAGAGCCGCAGCGAGGTGGATCCGGAAAAAATCTGTGTCGCAGAAGGGCAGGGGGGGACGGCCTGTTCTCTGTTGTCTGAAGTTGAAACCCGCCCCCTGGCGATCATCTCAGAAAAACTGGAAGAAAATCCGGAAAATGCTCCGTTTTTTTTCAGCAGCCTTTTGGATATGGATCTTGTTGCAGCCAAAAGAAAAATTTCTGCAGATATTGTTCCGGAACAGCTGCAATGTACTCCTGCCGGCGCGATAGCCCGCCTTGACGGACAGATCATGCTTTTTGATTTTATCCGGGCCGAGGCAGATGAATACCGGGTGCGGCGTCCGGAGTTTTCCAAAGCATCTCTGCGCGAAATGGTTGCGGAAATGTTGAATATTTCTGTCAATGCCTCTGTCCCCGTGAATGGGATATGCGGAAATATCGACGGGTGTGAAAAAGTACTGCTCAAGATTTCAGCCGGGGAGAGCGGGGAATCAAATGAAAATGATTTTTCAGGCAATGAGAAAATTATTGAACTTGAAGTGGACGATGCAGAAGAAGGAACAAAAAAAATACTGCAGTCTGTAAAGTTTTGGGTTTCAGTCGGGTGTGAGCGTATTGATCTTTCCGCTTACGGATATGCTGCGATACCGGCATTGTTTGCTGCGCTGCTTTCTGACGATGTGGAAAATATCCTGCTCGAAAATGCTCCGGAGTCTTTTGATTCCATGTTGAGGATACGAATCATATCTGTTCCGGCGGCATTCATGCCGTATGGTGTATTGAAAATTACCGATATTCCACAACTGGTGGAACTCGTCGGCGCAAAAATAGTCAAGTAAGGAGTGGAGTGTTATGTATGACAAAAATTATTTGAGAGAACGCATCGGTTCCATGCGGCAACTGGCGGGGATCCGCCGGGCAGAGTTGGAGGACGGAAAAGGTCGCGGAATGAGGATCCTTGATGTCAATAATGGCAGCGGCCTTTCATTTACTGTGTATCCGGATCGCGGAATGGATATCGGTGAAACTTTCTTTAAAGGTATCCCTATTGCATGGATAACTCCAAATGGACCGGTAGCACCGCAGTTTTACGATGCTTCCGGATTGAATTGGCTCCGGTCATGGGGGGGAGGACTCCTTACCGGATGCGGACTTATGAATGTCGGAGGACCTAATACTTCAGGAGGAGAAGAACATGGACTCCATGGAAGACTTTCTCACACCCCGGCAGGACAGGTGAATGCCAAGGCAGCCTGGGATTCAGACGGTGTTTACCGTATCGAACTTGACGGGGAGATCCGGGTGAGCCGGGTTTTCGGTAAAAATATTTTCATGACCAGAAAAATTTCCACAGCCCTCGGTGAAAATGCCATTATAATTGAAGATGAGGTGGAAAATCAGGGATTTCGTCCAACTCCGTTCATGCTGTTCTACCATATGAATTTCGGTTGGCCGCTGGTGGATGAAAGTACCGTGCTTACCATGCCTGAACACAAGGTCATTCCTCAGAATGATATCGCCATTGCAGGACTCGGAGAATGGAACCGGATGTGCGAACCCGAAGGCGATTGGGTGGAACAGGTATTCTATCACCAGATACCGGCAGATGAGAACGGTATGGCAAAAGTTGTCATGAGCAATCCGAAACTCAAACTTCAAGTAACAGTAGAATACCGGGTGGCTGAACTTCCCTATCTGGTGGAATGGAAACAAATGGGGAAAGGTGAGTATGTCTGCGGACTCGAACCGGCCAACTGTTTCCCTGAAGGACAGGCCGGTATAATGAAACGCGGCATGTTGAAAAAATTGCAGCCGGGAGAAGTTTCCACTTCATTTGTGAAAGTTTCATTTCAGGAATTATGAGCAGCTGTATCAATTGTCCGCGGCGTTGCGCCCGTCCCCGTCCGGACGGGTTTTGCGGAGCCGGGGATGAGGTGATGATTTCCAGGGCCGGATTGCATTTCTGGGAGGAACCCTGTATCAGCGGCACGAAAGGGGCCGGAACGGTATTTTTTTCAGGGTGCAATCTGCGTTGTGTTTATTGTCAGAATTACGAGATAAGCAGCTGTTTTCAAGGGAAAAAAGTTTCTATCGCCCGTTTGCAGGAAATTTATCGGGAATTGATAGATCAGGGCGCACATAATATCGATCTGGTAACTCCCATGCATTACAGCGATCAGGTGCTTGCTTCTCTCGAAATTCCGCTGCCGGTTCCGGTAGTGTGCAATACCAACGGATATGAAGATCCGGAAAATCTGCGGAGGTGGCAGGGCAAGGCTCAGATATACCTGCCGGATTTCAAATATTCTGATAATTCTGCGGCAGCCAGATACAGTAGTGCACCTGATTATTTTCAGGTCGCTTCACAGGCTGTTCTGGAAATGTTCCGGCAAACCGGACCCGTGGAATACGATTCTGACGGACTTATGACCAGAGGAGTCATG
>JAFVRT010000209.1 GCA_017504125.1 Lentisphaeria bacterium | reverse complement strand
GGTAAATTTGTGGCAACTCCCGAAGTCATTGCAGAGATCGAAGCTGATAATCAGGTGGCTTTGCGGTATTGCAATGCAGACGGCTCCATTGCAGAGGAATTTCCTGCCAATCCCAACGGTTCCACCAATTCCATTGCCGGTATTTGCGATAAAACAGGCCGTATTTTCGGTCTGATGCCTAACCCTGAAGCCTTCCTTTCTCCCTACAATTCACCCGACTGGACCCGCGACCGGGCCAACGGCAAAGTTGCAGAAGAAGGAGATGGTGTGGCTATCTTCCGTAATGCCGCAGAGTATATTGCAGAAAACTTCTGATCATGAAACTTGAGTTCCGCATTGATTGGGGGTATCAGTTTCTGTACTCGCGCCGTCACTACCACCCGTTTTTCAAATGGGATGGAGATTTGGAAGTTTCCGGCGGAACCTTGGAAAAACTTTTCAAGTTGGACTATCCGGTGATCTGGTTTGGTCCCGGTCATTGTGCCGTGGAATCAGAGTTGCCGGGCAACTCCTGGAAGTGTTCCACCCGTCGCGGTTTTTCCGGTATCAGAGTCGAAGCCGAAGGTGATGATCAAACATTGTTCAAGCTCCATACATGCTCCGGTGATGTTGAGTTCGCAGCCGGGGAGCTTATGGAGCAGGGCAGACTTGTTTTTCCCGTCGGCCCCAAATATCTGAACTGCCACATCATCGTAACCAGAAAAAACTATTACTGGTTCCAAAGACCTGCGCTGCCGGGAGAAACTCTTTGGGAAGCTGATGATCTCAGCGGTGTGCCGGTAAGGGACTGGGCCCGTATGCGTACTGCATGGATCGCGCCCGGAGAAAAAGTTGAATTTACTGCCGCAGTTCCAGAATCGAAATCTGACTTTTCCGAAAGTCTGCTTCATATTGTCGCCATGGTCGCACCGGAATATACTCCAGGTGCGGAAAAACAAATGCATGATGATTTTCAGCTTATTCTCTACTGCGACGGTGAAAAGATCGCAGAGCAGAAATGGTTTTTCCGCGAACATGACGGTTTTATGCAGATGCTGGAAGATGTGTGGATCAGATTTCAGTGTGTGCCGGGAGAACATACATTTGCGCTGCAGAATGGACACAATTCCGGCTTTTTGCTCATAAATCGTCTTTCGCTCCGCAGATGTTCTTATAATCATCTGCAGTTTTCGCTTCCGGAGTGGGTGTTGGCCGGTGAAAAAATGGTCGGCCGTATTTTCGCCTGCCGTGAAGACTCCTGTATGATAAGCTGGCCGGGCGGCAAGACAGTCATGGAGCTGAAAAAAGGGTGGAATCATTTTGATTTTGTTCTCAATACACCCGGTGTAAATGTGGAATTCAAGACAGCGTCTTCTTCCGGAACTGTCAAAGAGGTTTTTGATCTTGACGAGGAAACTCCGGCAGCAACTGTTGGATTTGATATGACCGTAGTGCCTCACGATGACAGCGGTTTTATGGACTGGCTGTTGGATTATACTGATCGCACGCGGTTGGGAAATCTGGTCGTTTTCCGCTCATTTCTTTATGATGTCCCATACAAACACACTCACAGACCAGTGCCGTCTGAATTGCTGACCCGCTGGGGGGAATTTTGCCGTACCCATCATATACATGTGGAGGCTGCGACCGATTTTGACGACGGCTCACTGGTCAAAGCTGCCGGAGATATGATCCACAGTGTCGGACGCCACGAGTGGCCCGGCGCGGTTTATGCCTTCGATCCCGATCCGGCCTGGAGTTCCGGGGATATGAAAGAGGCCATGGAGCATTACATGACCTACCTCAAAAAAGAGATCGATCGTTCTCATGCTGTCGGGAAAGCCGCTTTCGGCGATGCCTCAGGAGGACACCGTTACTGCTATCTTGCCGGTGCTGATTTTATCCGTACCGAAACCATGGTTCCCCATACCCAGCACCTTTGTTCGCAGGCCAGACCGGCTGCCGAAGCCCTCGGTTCCGGGGAATGGGGCGTACATATAGCCATCCAGCATCCCATGCAGCCGTATTTTGAAAATCATCTCGGTCAATACTACCTGTCATTATTCCAGCCTTGGATGATGGGAGCCAATATGATCTATGAGGAGGACAGTTTGTTTGTTCTCTTTAAGGAAGAACGGCAGGCGTGGGATGATGCCATGACCAAAGGCAAACGGGATATGACAAGAAAGTTTTTCAAATTTGTCAAAACTCATCCCCGTAAAGGTAAAGTCGAGCGCAATATCGCTTTCATTGAAGGACGCTATGCGGCTCCTTTCAACGGTTTTATCTGCGGATCGGAGCAAACCCCGGATTATGCTGTATGGGGCAGATTCGGCAACGATGCTCCGGAGTGGGGACACCGGCAGCCGGAAAAGTGCCGTCAGATCCTGGATGTTCTTATGCCCGGAGCAAGTACCCATCCTCTCCGTCAGCGTTTTGATAAGCGCAGATTCTATTTTTCAGGTACTCCATACGGAGATTTTGACGAAGTTCCTGTCGAAGTGAATGGAGATTATCTGAAACAGTACAAGCTGCTGCTCAATCTGGGATGGAACACCATGATCGCAGAAGATTATGAGAAAATTCTGGATTTCGTGAAAGATGGCGGTGTGCTGTTTACCGGATTGCCTCAATTTTCCACTCATGTCAAGCGGGATTTTCTCAAGGAAATGAAAGATCTTGCTTTGTGGAACAACGGCGATTTGAAAGGGTTGTGCGGAATTGAAGTCAACGGCACATCTGACCGTCAATTTGTTTCACAGTTCAATACCGCGCTCGATCTTCCGGAAGCGGAGCTTTCAGCCATACCTTCTGCAGATCCTGACGAGGACGGAAACTGCTTTATCGCAGATTGTACTTTGTCCGCAGATGCTGAAGTTGTGGTGTGGGATGCCGACAGCGGGCTGCCGTTGTTGGTTAGAAACAAATGCGGCAAAGGAGTGGTGTACACGCTTACTGTATATGCTTATCCCGGACACGAAAGAATCCGGAATCTTTCAGCTGCAGTTACCGCGTTCCTGGCCGGAGAAAGCCGCAGCGACATACGGGTCGAAGATGAATCCGGAGAGGTTTTCTGGAGCGTACGCCGTGAGTCCGGTAATGTCGCCCGTCTGAACATGCTCAATACCGATTGGAGCCGGAAGGGTAATGTTAAGGTCGTTACTGTATTCACCCCCGGTGTAGTTGCCGATATTGAAGTTGTTGAACGAAATGCTGCAATGCTTACAGTTCTGCCGTTTGCGCTTGTAAAATGCGGGATTGAGCACTTCATTGAAGTTGTTGAATGCGGCACGGAAACTGCGAAGTTACGGATTCACGGCAGCGGAGATGCCAGGATCACCGTATACCGGGCGGAAACGCTGGAAGAAATCATTATTGAAGATAACAATTCAATAGTCAGGGAACTGGAACTTTTCAGTTGATGTACAAAAACACGGGGCTGTTGCCAAACCTTAAAAAGGTAAGCAGCAGCCCCTGATTTTTTTTATGTTTTTTACAGAGCTTATGACTGAAATTATTCGTCAGCGCAGTTCCCTCAGACGCCTGATCCGTTCTTCGATCGGCGGATGGGTGCTGAATAAGCTGTCCATTCCTCCGCGCAGATTCAATGCGGGACTGACGATAAACATTGATTCAGTAGTTTTGCTGTATTCCATAGGCTCGGTGTCGGCGGCAAGTTTCGCCAACGCATTGGCAAGACCATCCGGATTACGGGTGAACTCTACAGCGGAAGCATCAGCAAGATATTCCCGTTCCCGGCTCATGGCCATTTGGATCAATGCCGTGAGAATAGGAGCGAGAATGGCCAGAACGATACCGATCACCATAAAAATGATCTGAGAATTATTGTCCCGGTCATCACGGCGGCGTGATGATGTTGCGAAAAAACTCATCCGCAGAAAGATTTCACTTAACATCACGATGCCGCCGGCCAGTACAGCCATGAGCATTGAATAACGGATGTCAAAGTTACGGATGTGGGCCATTTCATGTGCGATCACTCCCTGCAGTTCATCACGGGAGAGTTTTTCGTACAATCCGGTGGTAATGGCAACTGCTGCATTTTCAGGATCCGGACCGGTGGCAAATGCATTGGGACAATCTGTTTCGATAATGTAAACCCGCGGCATGGGAACTCCGGCCGCGAGAGACATTTCTTCGACGACATTAAAGAGTTTTGGACAATCTTCTTTGGCGATTTCCTGCGCTCCGTTGATCCCCATGATCGCGGATTCTCCTCCGGCCCAGGCAAAAAGTACCATTATAACGGCAACAATGCCGCCGATAATAAGTCCCATCCGGTAATCAGCAAACAATGCTTCTCCGAAAATTGCTCCGACCGCTACAAAAAGTCCGATCATTACTCCGATGAGAACAGTACTGTTCCGACGGTTTGCGGCAATAAGCGAACGGAATGTTTCTTTTTTTTCCATGATCTGTTATCAGAATTTCACTTTGGGAACTTCACGGTCGGCAGCATCAGTTATCTGCCAGAGCGCAGCATCTTTGAAATTGAAGATCGAGGCAAAAATACAAGCCGGGAACAACGCAATGGCAGTATTGTAATTGGTGGCTGTATCATTGTAATGCTGACGGGCAAAAGAAATGCGGTTTTCTGTTGAAGTAAGTTCTTCCTGCAGCGCAAGGAAATTCTGATTGGCTTTGAGATCCGGATAAGCTTCCACCTGAACCATAAGTCCCTGCAGGGCCCCGGTAAGTTTGGATTCAGCTTCAATGCGCCCCTGCGTATTGAGATTGGGAGCCATTGCCGCAGTACGGGCCTGTGTGACCCTTTCGAGAACGCCTGATTCATGGGCAGCATAACCTTTGACCGTTTCTACCAGATTGGGGATCAGGTCACAACGGCGTTTCAGCTGTACATCGATCTGAGCCCAGGCGTTATCCACCTCTTTGCGGTTGCGGACGAGATTGTTGTAGATCGCAATAACTGCAATAATGGCTACTGCGACTATACCGATAATAATCCAAGTTGTTGTCATTTTAT
>JAFVRT010000208.1 GCA_017504125.1 Lentisphaeria bacterium | reverse complement strand
GTGATCCTACGATAAATCTTCATGACCGGATATTTTTGTGTTCCGGAAACGAAGTCATTGAAGAACTCCCCATAGATCTGCGCGGAAAATGTTTTTGATATGAAGGGCAAGGCAATATTATGAAAAATCTTTACATCTATCTTTTCCCGCTGGTAATGGATATCATCATCAGCGGTGTGCTGTTTATTTCCGTCTACCGTTTTTCTGAAGCCAAAGTCGAAGGCTGGATCGTGGGGGCCACCATGGCAGTCTGGGCAGTGATCTATTCTCTGATATCATGGCTCTGCGGTTATATCGTCAATAAGGACAACGCTCACAAGGTAGTACTGTCTTCCTGTATCGGTATTTCTCTGGTAGCTGCCGGATTTCTTGTTTTTGACGGTCTTTACACCCAATTCCTCTGGTTGATCCTCACCGGCTGCTGCGGAGCATTTTTCTTTGCGCCGTTCCAGATCTATCTTAAACGCTTCATTCCCGGCAATGCAGGCATAATCCGTACCACCGCTCTTTACACGGGAGCATGGAGTTTGGGATTTTCTCTGGGGCCGCTGGCATTCAGGCTGCTTTCACAGCAGAATGCCTTTATTTTCTTCATTGTCTGCGGCGTTGCCATGGTACTGGGCTTGATTGCGGTGGAAAAATTCGCCAAATCACCGGAAGAAATTTCCGTTGCCGCTTATGACGGAAATGTAAAAAATATTTACGAAGGTCTTCCGGATCTGGTTTGGGTTGGCTATCTGGTAAGCGGAGTCGGGTGTCTGACCATTTCTCTGGTAAGGACAATGGGGCCGTTCCGCGGGGTGGCTCTGCTGAACTTTACCAAGGATGAGATGAGTATGATAATGTTCATCGTGAGTCTTCTGCAGAGTCTTACCGGATTGCTGATGATCTTCAGCAAAAAGTGGATGTATAAGAAAATTCCGGGGCTGCTGCTCAACGGCGCGGGGATCCTTGCATTGCTTGGTTTCGGCTTCTGCAACTCCTACATCGGTTTTGTTATTTCCGCAGTATTCTTCGGCATCTACGCCGGATGTTTTTACTTTTTCTTTGTATTCCACTCCCTTGTCCACCCCACCAAGAGTGCCAAATACATTGCCGGCAACGAAACAATTGTTGGTGTTTCCGGTGTGGTATCACCGGTTCTGGCGGGTTTGCTGGTAACTCCGGCAAGTTCCGGCTGGTCGTTCTTCACCGGAGCCATTCTGGTGATCGCCGCCATGGTCGGACAACAGATAATGCTTGCCAGACACAAAAACATTTCTATCTGAGTTGTCCGTTAAACAAACGGGGCTGCTGCATCTTGCAGCGACCCCGTGATTATTTTTGCGCCGGAAAAAGTATTATTTTTTCTGTTCAAACAGCCATTTCCAGTTATTGTCTTCGGCAAAGGCCGCGAACCA
Source organism: Lentisphaeria bacterium (assembly GCA_017504125.1). Classification (GTDB taxonomy): domain Bacteria; phylum Verrucomicrobiota; class Lentisphaeria; order Victivallales; family Victivallaceae; genus UBA1784. Next base: position 1,489 of record JAFVRT010000208.1, on the reverse strand, counting down.
TGAACCGTGATTGCAGTCAGGCAGTTCCACATAAGTGATCCTGCCGCCGGCTTTTCTGACTGCATCGACCATAGTCCGGCTGCGTTCCGGAGGTACGACGGTGTCCAAAGCTCCGTGGTAGGTAAGGATCGGAATATCTTTCATTTTTTCCGCCTGCGCGGTATCTCCGCCGCCGCAAACGGGGAAAGCCGCCGCAAATCTTTCAGGATGACGGCTCAAGGCATCCCAGGTGCCGTAACCGCCCATGGAAATACCGGCAATATAGATCCTTCCGGCATCTGTTTCATCTTCACCGACCGTCATTTCATACTCCAGAGCGGCCATGGCGAGGGCCATGGATTCTGACTCCGGCGGCAGGGAATGGGAAAGATCCCCCCACGGGGTATCCACCCATTGCATACCTTCCGGGCATTGCGGGAAAAGCAGCAGCACTTTTTCTCTGTTTTTTTCGCACCACGCAATAATTTCCGCTGCCCCGTGAACGAGTTGGCTGGTATTATCATCGCCCCGTTCACCGGCTCCGTGCAAAAAGAGAAGTACAGCAGCTTTTCCGCTTTTATCATAATTCATTTCACGGCGGCAGCACTTCAAAAGTTTGCCGTTGCTGCTTTTGTACACACATTGTTCCATGCCGTATTTACCGGCCAAAGTTTCCTGATCTGCGGGGAACGATTCCACTTGAGTTATTTTCATTGCCGATCCTGTTTTTTTATTACCGTTTTGCGGTATCAGATTTTTTCACTTCCACCATTTCAACATGGTCGATCCAGACTTTTCCTGTTGCCTTGCGGTTCAGGTAAAAACCGATATACGGAGTAACCTTATTGCCAACCTTTTGAGGCGTATCGAATTCAAATTCAAAACGCGTCCAGTCCATATCACCGCGCAATGCCTGTTTGAAGGGATAATAGACGAAATACTTGCCGTCGCATCCGAAACGGACATCCGCAGTAACACCGGCTTTCGGAGCCTCTCTGCCGCCGGAAACCCCTTTCAGTTTGATGAAAAACGAAAGTTTGTAACGGCTTGAGGGCTTCAATTCATCTTTGGAAATATATTGCCGCAAAGTGCTGGCGATTTCCGGAACCAGGCAGACCGATTGACCGTTGGTACGGAAAATGGTGCGGTCGACTACCATTTTTTTGCTGACCCACCAGAAATGTTTGCCGGAGCTCATGAAACGCCGGTTGCCGACATGTTTATCGAAATCCCCCAGTTTGACGACTGAAGTTGATTCCGGTTTGATTCCGATAACGGCAGTTCCGCAATTTTCGGCCCGCTGCTTCAGAAATTTATTCCAGGTATAATATGGAACATTGACTTTGACTGCAGGATCAAGTTTGCGTCCCCGGGTGAAGTTGACCATAAAGGTATCGCCTTTGAGTTCCGGCATGGAGCTTCTCGGTATTTTTACCTCGGCCACCCACATTTTTCCGGGGATAACTCCCGGTTTGAAAACAAGGCTGCTGTTCCATTTGGTATTCATGAC
>JAFVRT010000207.1 GCA_017504125.1 Lentisphaeria bacterium | reverse complement strand
GTGAAGCGCAGCGTTGCTGCATGAAGCGTTTGCCTGCGGCAAACATGAAGCACTTGCTTTGCAAGTATGATGCGGCGTATTTTTGAGAGCGGCATTCTCCGTATGTTTCCGTACACATCCGTACTTATCCGTACAAATAAGGCGTTTAAAAAAATCACGGCAGAGTTGTGATGTGATCACCAGAAGTTCGATCAGCGTGAACTCTGAAGATATGATGTTGTGAAGCTGTGAAGTGCACCCCTGCAGCCGTGAGGGTGTACCGTCTTCATTTTTTGAAAAACGGTCATGCTGCAGAACAGGTATCTGCAATTCCAACGGAGATAAAAATTTATTTTTCATAAATATTCCTTTCATATTTTTGTAATTATTTGCATTTATTTAAATTTATAACTATATTATAAACCGTGATATAAAAAATTCAATTGTACATTTGAAGCATTATATTAAAAAAATGATACATCACGACAAAACTTATTGGGACCGTTTCACCATGTATTCCGGTAAATTGGGATTTTTCGTCCGTTCGACCGGCAAATTTTACCTTGCCCCCGGAGTACGCACCAGAGTCAAACGGACAACATTTTGCGAAATATTATGGTGTCTTGACGGTTGCGGAACTTTGATAACCGAAGATGGTAAAAAATATGACATTCTTCCGGGATGGGTCTGGTACTATCCTCCGGGTTCTCTGCATCGCCACGGAGCCGGAACGGAACACTTCAATTTCCGCTGGCTGACTATAGACGGTCCGAAGGCTGAAGAACTTTTTCTCGGCTTGGGGATCCTGCCGGGGTTACACTATGCCGGAGCATGTCCTGAAGATTTTTTCGACCGCATAGCAGAAAACTCCTCCGCACCGGAAAAAATGCCTGACCTTTTATCATGGGCCTTCCATATCCTGAGCAGGATCACAGCTGGTCCGGGATGCGACCCGACAGCTGATTCGGTAGCCTTCGAAGCAAGAGATCTGATAGATGAAGATTTCAAAAATCCGGCTCTGAATGTGGAAAAAATTGCAGAACGGCTCCAGCGGCACCGGGTATCTGTGGCCAGAGATTTCAAGAAAAAATTCGGAATTACTATATCATCATACCTTATTTCACGCCGCTGTCAGGAAGGCTGCCGTCTTATCCTTGAATCAGATATGCCTCTGATAAAAATCCCGCCTTTATGCGGATTTTCTTCAATACACTACTTTTCCAGAGTCATCCGGAAACTTACCGGAGTACCTCCGGGAGAATTGCGGAAAAAATAGATGCCGTTCACGCTATTATTCTGCTGCAGCTTCAAATAATGTTTTCAGATGGGTCTTGAGCCACAACTGACACATAGGAGCATACTCAGGCGGAGCATCGCCGTGCCCATTGGCGATCTTGTTGAAAATCTGTTTCGGACCGGCGAGATTGTTGTAAATAGCATATACCGCCGTCGGCGCACAGGGTTTGTCAACAAATCCCACCCCCATGTAAACCGGACAGGTGATCCTGCGGGCGCAGAAAGAGGTATCAAAATACTGCCGTGTGTCAAAGTGTTCCCGGAATTCTGAAGCATTGGAGTCAGGCTGATGCCGTCCAGCCAATACTCCGGCGATATCCCCAAAGTTGGGAACTCCGCAAAATGCCGCTTTGATCAACTTGGAAAAACAGCACAGGTAAAGACCGAAGCCGCCGCCATGACTGGCTCCGGAATAAACGATCGCTGCTTTTTCGATTTCCGGCATTTCGGCCACTTCGTTCAGAATACGGACAAAACCGGTAACCGCCGGACAGGCGTAATATTTTTCCGGATCGTCAAGACCGTAATAAACATAACGCTTCAAACCGATGGTTTTCAAAAACTCCTCATGCCGCGCCGGAGCATCAGCAGCCTTTTCCACCGGAGGATAAGGAGGCAGATGAAAATAAAGATACGCATATCCTGCCTCATCTTTGCCGGTGGTTTCACGGAACATTTTACGGAAATTTTCTTCAGACATGTACGCCTCGCCGCCGCCGAACTGTACCATCAGGGGAGCTTTGCCATTTCTGCGGAACTCCTGCCGGGGCATTGCCAGCATAGCATAGGCACGCAAACCGTTGAGGGTGGCACAATCGATACGGATGATATCAAAACCCTCGATGCTTTCACACGGAGTATATCTGAAATCTGCCGGAATGGAATCAAGTTCACGGAACCGGCCTTCCCAGAAAGCATCAAAATCCGCCGGTTCCGGCATCAGCGGCTGAATCTGGTCCGGATCGACTCCAACGCCGCACTCCTTTTCCACTTTTTCTTCTTCACCGCCGACAACTGAACAACGCAGAAATCCGGGAAAGGGCAGCGAGGCACTCAAAGTACAGGGAGGTATGACTGTGCGTTTTTCAAGAACAGTTTCACCGTCGATCGAAATCGTTGCTTCAAGGGGGATCTGCTGGTCAGCAGTGATAAAAAACTCCACCTTTTCCCCTGCATGACACAGATGTGAAAGGGGGGTGCAGTCAACATTTATCTTTACAGTATTTCCGCCCATGTTTTTATTTCCTTGAATATTTTTTCAGCAGTTTCACTATTTTCGGATCTTTCGCAAGCTCTGCCAATGAACGCCCTCCGGGGGTTTTCCAATCCGGATCTACGCCGGATTTCAAGACTTCTTCCACAACTGCCGGTGCTTGTTGACCGGCGATCACATGATAAAGCAACGGATAAGTTGCCGATTGGCCGCCAGGAAGATTTGATCTGGATGCAAACGAAATATTTTTCCGCTCTGCCCTGACCGCTTTCCGTGCTATTTCCGGCGTCAGGCATACATTGCGGCAAATCATCGGAAGAAACAATCTGAAAACGCCATCCGTGATCTCAGCCGCCAACAGAGTCTTGTTTTTATCGGAAATGTGGTTGTCCCGACGGGAAAACACATGATATCCTATCGAACGCCAATGATTGTCGTTGAAATTGCCGGTATATTTCAACAATTCCGGAATAAGCTCATTTCTCCTTTCAAAATGACTTATGATATACCACAACATATTCAACGGTTGCCCGCCGTAACCACGGGGATTGGCTCTCAGATCTGCACCATTTTCCAACAGCAGCAGAATTGCTCTGGATATATTTTTCTCTCTCGATTCTTCGGAGTTTATCCGTCTGAAATTCATGGCACATGCCGCAAGCGGGGTCAAACGCCCTTTATCCTGCAATGTGGGGGAAGCCTTGTATCTCAACAGCAGTTTCATCAAATCGATCCGGCATCGGGCTGCAGCAGAGGTCAGCAGAGTAGTCCCATCGTTCAGTATATGATCAGGATCGACTCCTTTCTGCAAACCGGCTTCGATCCCGGCAAGATCGTTCTTTTTCCACGCATCCATGAAATGTGTCATATAGATCAGATCCGCAGCTTTTTTGCCGGAATTGTTGACTATTTCCGGATCTGCTCCTGCTGCAAACAGCAGACTTCTCAATTCAGATCCGATATCGCTGTTCACTTTGTATGTGTGGAACAGAGCTGTTTCTCCATTTTCATCCGGCACATTGGGATTCACACCGAAAGCCAACAGCAAAGTTGTAACCTTGCAATTCCCGGCAAGGATCGCTTTTTTCAAATGTCCGGCACCGGGTTTTGCTCCGTCTGCAAACAGCGTGGTCAACGGAAATATCGCATAATCCTTCACCCCTGCAGCAGGAAACATGCTCTCCCAAATGTACGCTGCCATTTGTTCCGTCACACCGTAATCTGTGATTTTCTTTTGAGTTATGCTGTTTCTAAAGTTTTTCAGCGTTTCAGGATCCGGATATTTTGCAATCAGGGCATTGATCAATTTTTCTTTTTCCGGCAATCTGCATCCGGCAAAAAATTTGAACGCCGGTCCGCTCAGATAGGAGTAAGTTGAATCGGTAAGTTCAATATTGGGATCGATGTTGCGTTTTTGCAGCATCTCTGTGATTTTTTTGACAAAAGCAAGTTCCCGGCCGCTGTATCCCCAATCCCGGTGGACCGCGGTAAATTCTCTGATTTCCCTCTGCAGCTCCCTGCCGGCATCCTGATCATAGCTTTTACCCTTGGCCCGCTTGACAGCGGCATTGCGCCGTTCTATATACTGCAGTCTTTTTTTCCACCTTTTCACCACATCGAGAGCAGTCAATATGATCGTTTCCCGGCTCCGGGCGACACCCGGTGCAACCCCGGAAGCAGCTGCGTTCAAAGCACTTTTCCACTTATCCACGGCTTTTTTGTAACGCCGGTAATTTTCTTTGGAATGTTCAAAACTTTCATCAACGGTCTGAGAAAGAAAAACAGACTGGACTCTTTCCCAGGTAAAAACTCCCGGCTTGGCCTTTGTAACGGTATCATTGTTCCGGGGCTGCCTTTTTATCGGCTGCCACACCACACTCTTTTTGTCCCTGACCGGAGTCTGGCGTTTGACTTTCTTAACCACATCCGGTGAAGCATCAGGATATACCGTATGTCCGGAATTTTCCGCATCTGCCGTCAGCGGCAACGATCTTCTTTGAAAAAGTCCGGGCAAAGTTTCATCTGAAAATTCTGCCGGTTTATATTTTAACGGCTGCCGCAATTTCACATCGATCGCCTCCGGGATCAAGGCAATGGAGTCGACTGCTCCTTTCGTATTGCCGCCGGTCCAATAGGAACAGAATTTCAGAGTATTTTCATGATACTCGCGCTCATAAGGCAGCAGAAACTCTCCCAAAAGACATTCGCCGGAAAAAATCGTTACCTTGCGTGCATCTTTATTCATCACCACAGTGATATTGAACCATTTATCTGCGGGGATCCTGAAATCTGTTACGATACTGTATGTGTTGTTGTAAATACCGCAAAGTTCTCCGTAGTTGACGACAAACTCCAATGCCCCCATCCGGAAAACCGCATTGTTTCTGATTTCAGAAAGCTTCATGTTCAAAGAAAGAGAATAATTCGAAAAATACCCCTGTCTGAAACGGAAAAGCGCCGCCTGTGAATTTTTAATTTCATCACAATTGAGC
>JAFVRT010000206.1 GCA_017504125.1 Lentisphaeria bacterium | reverse complement strand
GATGGCAATAAGATAACTGATTATCACCGCCAGAATATTCAGTTTAAGAGTGACCGGAATTCTTTCGGCAATAAGTTCCAGCACCGGGCGGCCGGGATCGACGGCAACGGATTCTCCGAAATCCCCCTTTAAAACATTGCGGAACCAATAATAGAATCCAATAAGAACAGGACGGTCAAGGTGAAGTTTTTCACGCATCGCAGTATTGCTCTGCAAACCGCCTTTTTCGGCAGAAACTGCACTGCCGGTATCTCCGCCGCCCAGCATGGAACTTTTGGTGGGATCTCCCGGAGCAAGACGCAGCAGCGCGTAACTGACCAGCAATATGGCAATAAGTGTCAAAGCTCCGAGAAAAAGCCGCTTTATTATATATTCAATTATCATGATATTTCATTTAGCCGGAGAAAAATCCACCTTGGTAAGCAGAAATCCACCCAGCAGAAAAGGAATGGTCAATATGGTGATACCCAACTCCGCTTTTCCCCATAATGCAGCAGCAATACCTACAAGCAGCGGACCGATGATAGTTGTGAATTTTCCAAAAAGATTGTAAAACCCGAAAAATTCAGCCGCTTTGCAAGGAGGTACGATACGGCTGAAAAGTGAACGGCTCAAAGATTGGATCCCGCCCTGTGATGTGCCGATGAGTACTGCAAGAATTATGAAGATCCAAAAACGGAATTCTTTGAGTTGGGGCAATGCCAGCAGCAGAGCCAGCATCGCTATTGCGACATATACTCCTATTGCCGTCAGTATCAGATTGCGGGGATGAAATTTTTGTGAAAGTTTACCGTAAAGCAGAGTGAAGGGAAAGGCCAGAAACTGCAAGCCGAGTATTACCGCCAGCAGCTGAGGAGTGGTAATGCCGATGTCGCTGGCAATTGGAGCTGCCATGGTATAAATTGTTCCGACCCCGTCTATGTAGAGGAAATATGCGATCAGAAAGAGCAGCACATTTTTGTTTTTCAGCAATTCTTTGAAGTTGGCAATGAAGTCTTTGGAGCCGGGTTCCTGAGATGTTGTTTTACGCTCTCTGACTGTTTTCAGTAATGGCAAAGTCAGCAGCAGCCACCAGATCGCTGCGATGATAAAAGAATAACGCATGGCGGCAACTTTGTCTTTCATTACAAGTGAGAGCGCAAGGCATACCAGAAAAGGTATCACACCTCCCACATATCCGCAGGCATAGGCAAATGTTGAGAGGCGGTCGCGCAGAGAACGGGAAGCCACAGAGAGCAGCAGCGAGTCATAAAAGGAATTGGCACTCATGTAGCTTCCGAGGCTTATGAAACTCAAGATAAGTACCCCCCATGCCATTCCTTTCTGCATAAAGGCGAAACCGGCGGTACTCAGAACTCCGGTCAGTACAAAAACCGTCAGCAGAAGTTTTTTGCAATGTCTGGCATCGGCATGAAATCCGAGTATTATGGAAAATACTCCGGCGGCGATACCGGCGATACTGCAGACATATCCCCAGTAAGCGGTGGTATTGGCTTCACCCCAGACATCATTTGCACAATATTTGAAAAGCAATGCTGCAAATACTGTTCTTACGATCAATGCGTAGGCGGCGTTCCCCATATCGTAGAGGATCCACGATTTCTGGGCAATATTAAGGTTCATTTATTTATCTTTCTGAAAGTTATTCCGGCATATCCGACCACATGTGAAAGATCTCTTGAAACTTTTCCTGAGTCGGTTACCGCAGTAACATTTCCCTCGACTGCAGTTCCGGAGTTTGCAATGGTTTTCAAATATAAAGCCGCCGGATTGACTCCGCAAATGGTAGCTTGAGTGCGGTTGATAAATTCTGTCAGGCCGGCAAAATCGCACTTTGCGATATGCTCTGCCGCTTCCCGGTCGAGCGCATTGAGTTTTGCCTGCTCAACGGGGACCCCGAAAGGAGTGTAGCCGAAACTTTTACCATAATGGGTAAAATCACCGCTTATGATCCACAATGTATCAGGAGTATCGAGTTTGCTCATGACAGCACCGAGAGCGTCGGCAATGTTGCAGTTCAGCTGTCCGGCAAGCACCGGGAGTATTTTTATTTTGCCGAAAAAATAGTGGAGCAAAGGCAGTTCCACCTCAATAGAGTGTTCCTGTATATGGGGCGTATTGTCGATATGTACTGTTTCAGAAACAGACGATTTTAAATATTCGGCACCTTCTTCATCAACTTCCATATTGCCGAATGGTGTGGCCCAGCTTTTGTAATCTGCAAGACAAATGCCGTTAAAGGCATAGCGGTGTGAAGGCCCGATTATGACTGCTCTGCTGTACCGGTTTTCTCTTGCTGCGGCCAGAGTGCGCAATGCGGTCGGCATGGAAAATACATATCCGGCGTGAGGGATCATGCATCCGTGTATACCTTTGACCGGATCCGGGATCCGGATCTGGTTCAACTGATAGCGGAGCATGCCTGGTTCTGCACCGTAAAAAGTACCGGCAACAGCGGCTGCGCGAACATTTGTATCCATAAAAAACTCCTCCGTGCTGTTTTTATATAATATACAGCAGCAGAGGAGTAAATGCAAGGAGTTCAGGGAATGCGGATCTTCAATATATTTTCAATATAAAATCCCACAAACAGGCACAATGTAGCGATGAGAGCGGCCAACGGAGCATATTCCTTGTATTCCACATATTTGGGCTGTTCGATATTGGTTTTTTCCAATTCGTTGATCTCAGCCATGACCTTTTTCATTCCTGCGCCATCGGCAGCGCGGAAATATGTTCCTCCGGTAACTCCGGCTATTGATGATAAAAGCTTTTCATCAAAACTGCCCTGGATCTTCTGAAAACCGTAGCCTTCAGCCAGCACATAGGCGTTATCGCTGCCGATGCCGACAGTATGGACTATACAATTGAATTCTTTGGCCAATGCAGCACTTTGTTCCGGAGAG
>JAFVRT010000205.1 GCA_017504125.1 Lentisphaeria bacterium | reverse complement strand
GATAGAGGGCGAGAGAACGGAAGATCGACATAGTTCCCAGAGTCACTATGAACGGCGGAAGTTTTGCGAAACCGGCCAATGCTCCGTTCAAGGCACCTCCGGCAGCTCCGGCAGCAATGGCAATGGCGATCAGAGCGATCAGCTGTCCGGCAGGTGAACTGCAGCAGAACGGGGCAAGTTTGAAAGCAATAACACCGGAAAGGGCAAAGAGCGATCCCACAGAAAGGTCGATCCCTCCGGCACCTATGACAAAGGTCATGCCGACAGCGATGATCCCGGTATAGCAGGCCTGACGGAGCATGACAGCATAGTTGGCCGGGATCCTGAAAGAAGGACAACTTGCCGCACAGATCATCAGCAATATGATCAATGCAGCCCATGGCGCATAGGATTCAATAAATTTTTTCATTATTCAACTCCGGTTGCTTTTCGGATAATATATTGTTCTGTAAGTTCTGTGCCGCTGGCGATACCGGCAAGGTGTCCGTCGCGGATGATCATAACGGTGCCGCACATGCCGAGCAGTTCTTCAAGGTCCGAAGAAATCAGCAGACAGGCACATCCTTTTTGGGCAAGATCGTGTACAAAGTCATAAATTTCCCTTCTGGCCCCCACATCGACACCACGGGTGGGTTCATCGAATATGAATATTTCAGGATCTGAGTCCAGACATTTGGCAATCGCGACCTTTTGCTGATTGCCGCCGCTCAAATTTTTGACCTTTTCTTCAGTTCCGCTGCATTTCAAAGCAAAAGATTTTATATATTTCAGAGCCTTGGAACGGATCGCATTGCTTTTTACAATATTGACATAAGCATATTTTTTCAACGAGGCAAGAGTCATATTCAGGTCAACAGGGAACTCCAGAAGCAGTCCGCTGCCCTGACGGTCTTCAGTAAGAAATGCGATCCCGTGTTTCATTGCATCGGCAGCGGAATGTATGTTGACGGCTTTACCGTTTACCAGTATCGTACCGGAGTGAAGTTTTCTTACGCCCGCGATGGTTTCGGCAAGTTCACTCCGTCCGGCACCGTTCAATCCGGCCACGCCGAGAATCGAACCGGCACGCAGGGAAAATGAAATGTCATGTACCCCCGCGGCACAAACATTGCGGAGTTCAAGTTTTATCTCACCCTGATGTTGAGAAATTTTTTCCGGAAAGATCCTGGTCAGTTCACGCCCTACCATTTTTTCGGCCAGCTGCCGGGTGTTCAGAGAAGATGCCGGATATATCCCTTTCATTTCCCCATCGCGCAGCACCATTATATTATCACACAGCTCAAGTACTTCGTCAAGTTTGTGCGAAATATAAATGATTGCAGTCCCTTTTGCAGTCAGCCCATGGATAAGTTTGAAAAGTCGGGCCGTTTCCACCTGATTCAATACGGTGGTGGGTTCATCCATTATCAGGACTCCGGCATCGGTTCCTGCGGCTTTTGCGATCTCCACCATCTGTTTTTCTGCTACGGTAAGGGAGCTTACAGAGAGGTCAGGAGATATTTCAACACCAAGCTGTTCAAAAAGCCTTTGGGCGGCGGAACGCATTTTTTTGAGATCCATCACCCCGGCGCAGCTTATTTCATTACCAAGAAAAGGGTTTTCTGCCACGGTAAGATCAGGTGCAAGATTGAATTCCTGATGGATCGCGGCAATCCGGGTATGCCGTTCAATATTGCCGGAAACCGGTTTCAGCAAATTGCATATCGCTTTTACCAGAGTGGATTTTCCGGCTCCGTTTTCTCCGGCAATGCCGAGAACGGAACCGGCTCCGAGGGCAAAAGAGATACCGGAAAGCACCCGGACATTTCCGTACGCACATCCCAGATTTTCTACTTTCAGCAGTATCTCTTTGTTCATGATCGGTCATCCGATGGTATAGATCCAGTTTTTGCCGTCGAATTCGCTTTTGAGCTCTCCATTGGCGGCCATACGGCGGAGCCAGCCTTCCACGGCGGCATCCTGATCGGAAACTCCGGCTGCCTTGGCGATATCTGCGGCACTTCCTTTGAAAGAGTTCAATTCTTTCAAGACTGTGTCAAGTTTTACTTTCAGTTCGAGTTCACCGGTGGCGGCCAGTTTGTAAGCCTGTACTCCGGGCTGGTGGAAGGCATTGATATTGATGAATTCAGCATATATTGCCACGGCCCGCTCATAGAGGGCGATTATCATGCCCAGTTCAAAGACGGTAAGTTTGCGGAGTTTTATTGAGATGGTCTGGCGTCCCTTGCTCCGCAACGCGGCAGAGAGTCCGGCGCAGAAACCGTGGAGATAATCACCCATGGTGTTGTTTGAACCGAGTTCGATCTTTTGAGCATCGGCGAGGATTTCGATAAAGGTCGCAAAGAAGTCATCTCGGCCGTCATTGAGCTGCTGAATGAAGGCATGAGCATCGGTTCCGCCTTTGTTGCCGAAAACACTAAGCCCCTGATTGACGATATTACCATCAAGGTCGAGTTCTTTCCCCAGACTTTCCATGACAAG
>JAFVRT010000204.1 GCA_017504125.1 Lentisphaeria bacterium | reverse complement strand
TTTCTGCGGTATGAGCGATTCCGGTTTCGCCGCAGAAATAAATGCAAAATAAAAGTGAGCAGCTCTGCTGCTGCTCACCTCATAAGCAGCTTTGCCTCGCGGCAGGCTGCTTTTTTATGCTTTGATTTTTACTTGACAGGCGAAACACTATAGGAACAATTCCACTTTTCACCCGGTTTGAGGGTACGGTCAACGATGAACTCCACCGTCTTGCGCGGCATAGTACTCTTGAGCGTATACATGAAAATGCCGTTGAATTTATTCTTTTCAGGCACAAAGCGGATCGATTCCTTCAAAGTGCCGTTGTCGGCGGTGAGCAGCAGTTCGCCATCTTTCCACTGGGGTTTGCGGAGCCATACATTGACCGGAGAAGAACTGTCGTATTTACCCAATCTGACCTGATCTGCTTTGAATCTGTATCCGGGCCAGGTGTAGTTATTGAGCCGTCCCTTGATGACTATATCCTTTTTGGCTTTATTGTGGAAGAAATGGGTTATTACCAGTTTATTTCCTTCAATGGTCATGCGGCGGCGGAGTTCAAGGCCGTAGAGCGGGTGAGGTACGGAAGCCGCACCGCCGGTAAAGGCGGGAATGACTGCCGCAACTTCTGCGAAAGGACGGCCATTGGCATCGATACCGTGTCCGGTACGCTTGAACGGCAGTTCACGGTGCAGCATATTTTCAAACATTATCCGTCCGGCAAAACCTTTGGTCAACATTTCATCGGCTCCGGCGGCACGCAGAGAAGCCACCTCGCACTTGCCGAAGGCATCCACTCCGGCAGAGATGATGCCGTTTGAAAGCTCAAGCAGGGGAGTTCCGGTACTTGAACTTGCCCAACAGACCTTTGCATTGCCCTTTACATGATCTTTGAAAATATCTCCGCTGCCGGAAAAACGGGCGATCTCAGACCGCAGAGGCTTCTGAGGCTGCTGACGGCCGGTGCCGGCAAGGGTACATCCCTGCGGAGGAACTTTGACGAGGAAAGGTTTGATGCCTTTTCCGGAAATTTCAGCGATGAGAGTTTTGTCCGGGTCGTAGTTGAATACAGTCACCAGATAACGGCCATTGAGTTTATGGGCGGTATAACGGAGCGTTTTGGAAAAATCCGGGAAGGTGATTTCCTTACCGCCGGGGAGCTGGCGGGCAACCACATTGCGGGGACGCACTTTGAAATCTTTGTCGCAGCGGATCCCTTTGAAATAGAAATTTTCGCTTTCGCTCACTTTGCCGAAGCCTTCGGCAATGGCGTGATAATATTCACCCTGCATCAGATCGTCGGGCCAGAAACCGATCCCCACGCTGCCCAGCGCGGCGGCGGCAACGATGTTTTGCATGATCTTGGGGGCGGAATACTGGGAATAAAAACTTTTTAACCGTTCAGCCGGGTCGATGAGCGGAAAGAAGGGCTTTTTCAACTTGGAAATATTGTATGCCACATCGTTGTAGAAACGGAGTCCGGCATAGTAGGGCATGTGATTGTGGAAATCCACCACTTTGTCCGAAAGAGAAACATCGACACCGCACCAGCGGGCAATATGGGGATTATCAGCGTGCAGATTGTCCGAGCAGAGCCAGAATTTTGCTTCCGGCAGTTCTTCTTTGATGAAACGGGCATTCTTTGCGATAAGCTCAGAATGGAGTTTGACCATGTAGTCGAAATAGCGGTTGGGGTATTTCTTGAGGATTTCTTCTCTGGAGGGCACATGTTTCAGCCCGATTTTTTTGGCAAAACGCTTGCGTCCGCCGTCGTCGTAGCCGAATGGATGCGGTTCAAAATCCCACCAGATGTGGGAGATTTTTCCGTAATGCTGTTTCAGTTTACGCAATGCGGCACGCGCATACTTTTCATAAATCCCCTTTTCGTCATCCACATAGGACCACAGACTTGCCGAGTTGCGGCGGCCGACGATCCCGGTATCGGTTACATCTTTTGGCATCTGCGTGATCATTTCGGTAAATTCTTTGTTGGCAAGATTGTTCTGGAAATTATTGCCCCACATGCCGACTATGAACTTGTATCCGGGGAAAGTTATCCCTTTGTCCCGGTCTTTGTAGAAGGTGTAACGGTTAGTGGAAAGAGTATTCCAGAAATTCTGGGAGGCTTCGCGCATACCCGGTACGGGAACGAAAGCTCCCTGTATAGTACTGATCCACAGAGCGAATTCTTTGCAGGGTTTTGCAGGGAACTTCACCTTGTCGATGACTTTGACGGTGATAGCGCGTTCTTTCTGAAGTTCAGAACCGATACGCAATGTCCAATAGAGTTTTCCGCTTTTTCCGGCAGTTCCGGGGGCAGCTTTGAAATAGGCGATATGACGATACCATGACTGGTTGATCCAATCGACGAAACTGGAGTTCAAAGTAACCTTGTAACTGTTGTAAACAATGCCGTCGCGGCGGACTTTGGAAACTGTGAAGGGAGCCGGAATACGGCGGAATTTATTGAAAGAAAGGGCCAGAGTTTCGCAGACTGAAAGCAGATCGATGTATTCAGGAACCATTATGGTCAATTCTGCACTTTTGGCGTTGTATTTGCCTTTCCCTTTGGTAACCAGTTCCAACTGTCCCATGAGATTTTCGCAGAAGGAATATTTGCCGCCGTCCATATTGGCTGGGAACCAGTCGGCGTTGAAAGATACTTTATTTTCATTTTTCCCGGCAGGAGCAAGTTTTTTCAATGTGAAATTGGTGTACCATGCCACACCTTTACCGCGGATCGCCGGCAGGATACGGATCTTGCCGGTACCGAATTTTTTGCAGTCGATTATGTCGGAGCCTTTGCGCCAGTCAAATGTTCCTGAGTCGGGAACATTATTGTCATTTCCGTAAATACGGCCCCATATTTTGCCGCCGTTGAGCATGACAAGAGTTCCTTTACGGGGGCCTGCTTCCACATCTTTGCCTTTGACATAATAGGTGAGTTCATATCTGGCATTTGGGTCAAGATCAAGAATCTTGCTGATGATTCCCTTGTTCTGCAGTCTGATGGATGGGGCTCCGCCAAGATTTACTTTGGCGTCAGAAACGATCATCTGTTTCTGCCAGCTTTTCAGAACCTTGAGTTCATTGTTGAAGTTGAGATCCGCCGCTGTCAGCAGAACCGATGTTATTGCAGCGGCGGCTGTGATAAAAAGTTTTGAGTTGAGAAAAAACATGATTGACACTTTCTCCTGTTTTATGGCTGTATATCATTTGGGATTCACGGTTCCGAGTTTGCGGTTAAATCCGCACATCTTGATATCGCTTGCAGTTATAGGACCATATTGATTGCCCTGGCCTTGTGCTGAAAGCTGCTGGATCGATTTGGAACCCACATGGCCGTCAAGATAGGTGATATTGGCTTTACCTTTCAGATACATATTGGCTGCGAGATCGGAGGGGATCGTTTCTCTGTCGTCATATACTCCGTGGCGGTAGGCAATGGTACGGATCTCCTGAAGAACATAATTCTGCCCGGTGCCTTTGCGGTCGGCAGTAAAAAGTGCAATGGAAGGACGGGCGACCATGGTGAATTTGCGGATCATGTTCCAGTTGGAAGGAGCAGTACCTGCAGCGGCAGCATTTCCTGTGAGTCCCCCATTTATACCATAGGCAGAATGACCGCTGTTTGTGCTCCATTTTGGGGTGCCGTAGTAAGATTCTGAAGGACAGGCAGCAACTGTATTTTTTGATGGAGAAACGGCACCTGAATGGTTTCTTAAATTCATGCCGTAGTCAGTTCTGTTTTCCCAGCCGCCGAGGATCCCGTACCACAGCCAGCGGCGGTTGTATTGATCAGTTCCGCCGTTGTTCCAGGGGGCAAGACTTGCAGGTACGATCCAGTCATTGTTGTCGATACCGTAAGAATTGCTTGCCATACCGATAGTTTTCATGTTGTTGGAGCATTTGCTCGTTCTGCCTCGTTCCCGTGCCTGCTGCAAGGCGGGCAGCAGCATAGAGGCAAGAATAGCGATAATGGCGATGACGACAAGAAGCTCTATTAAGGTGAAGCTGTACAGCTTCACCTGCCCATGGGCAGGTGAAAAACCTTCTTCTTTGCCGTAAACTCGATCACAGCAGAGATGTGATCTTTTCACCAGCAGTTTAATCAGCGTGAACTTTCCAGAAGTTGAACTTTTAGAGGCAGGATTGCTGCGGAAATCAGCGGTTTTCTTAAATGAGTCTACAAGCATAGTATATTTCCTCCTGTTGGTAGTGTTAATATATTCTCACTTTTTTATTTGTGCAATGTTAAATCTTGTTTTTGAGCAATGTTAAATTTTGCAAATGCAGTTCGGGGATGATCGTAACATCCAAATTTTGTAAATTTTGAAAAAAATACTTGATTTCAAAATTTTCCGGTGCTATTTTATCACCGGTGGAGCAAAAGGAATCTCTTTTACAGTAAACGAAAAGGAAACACCGGAAGATATTTGCGGCAGCTGCGCTGAATATTGCTGCCGCGTGGTAAAATGGCCGCTGCAGGAAAAATCATACGGCAAAAAAACGGAGCTTCCTGCAGAATAATAATTTTTTTTCAGCGTGATAAAAAGTATGATCGTAAGGAAGTTTTCAGATGCGCAGTTTTTTTATTGACATTTCCGGAGTTGAACGGAAGAACCGTAATTTTCCTCCCGTAAGTAAAATTTTCTGCAGTCAGGAGTATGTGGCTCACAGGGTCACTCCTGTAAAGAAAAATTTTTTTGAGATCTGTCTGCGTCTGGAGTCCGAATCTCCGGTCTGCCATGATATCGTGAATAATGAAAAGATCTCTGCAGCCTATCCGAATTGTGTGTGGAAAAAGCCTATGCAGACCTTTGCCATCTGCGATAAATCTTCCAGGGAGTCCATTGCTTTTTTGTGGGCTCCTGAGGCGGAAACTTTTTTCAGCAGCAACGGACTCATACCGGAAAAAGGTTTCTGCCATTTTGCCATGAACAACGATATACAGTTCCTTGTGCGGAAATTTTACCGCCTTGTAAACAATATATACTTTCCCGGAGTGGCGGATCAGGTGGACTGGCTCGCATTGTGTATCTGCCGGGAGATCATATTTGCCTCCAGTAATTGTAAAAATGAGATTTCTATGCAACAGTAAATGCAGAATATTTCTCTGGCATTGAAAATGAAATGCTGTGACGAGATCAATTTTGCTGCTGTCGCCCGTCAGTACGGACTTTCAGTTTCCACTTTTTATCATGAGTGGCGCAAATGTTTTCAGCTTACCCCGCTGCAGTTTATCATGAAGTGCCGTCTTGAGGCCGGAGCAGAACTTCTTACACATACCGGACTTTCCATTCAAAGGATCGTTGAAACGGTGAATTTTTCCGGGACTTATGCCTTTCATTGCAAATTTATCGAAAAATACGGGGAAACTCCCGGCGAATACCGCAAAAAGCATAGTGGAAGATAAACTTCAAACGATTTGCTTTCCGGAAATGTTTCCCCTGAAAATGGTAAAAAAATCTTCGCTATGGTTGAAATTTAAGCCTTTCCGGAGTATATTACCGGAATAGAATATTTTTTTGTCCATTTTTATTCAGGAGTCAATACCGTGTATAGGTTTTTTAAGATATTTTTCAGTACTGCGGTACTTTTTCTGACGATATTTGCGTTGGCGGCAGCTGCTCCGGGAGAGTCGGTATATTCAGATGAGCAGCTTTCAGAAATCACATTGAAAACACTGAAAATACTTGCATCAAAACACTATCGGCAACTGGAGTTTTCACCGAAATTTGCCGGAGATCATTTTGATCTCTATGTCAAATCTCTGGACGGCAGCAAAGTTTTCTTTACTGCAGAAGATATAAAGTCATTCAATGCCGATCCGCAAAAACTTCTCGATGCACTGCTCAAAGGCGACAATACCATGGCCTTTGCAGTCTACAACCGTTTTCTTGCCCGCCATAAGGAATACCGGAAATTTGCAGAAAAGATGCTGAGATCCAAACTTGATTTTTCTGAAGACGAAACTTTCATTTCCGACCGGAGCAAACTTCCCTACTGCAAAAATGATGCCGAACTCAAAGAATTATGGCGGAAACGGCTGAAAAATGAAGTACTTTTTTACCAGCTTTTTGACCGGGCCATAAAGGAAAGTTCCGATCCGGAAGATAAAAAAGCACTTGACGATGCCAAACGCTGGAACGCCGGAACTCCTGTATCCAAAGTTTTGAAACGGCTCCGGGATGTCAGCAATGCAGTAGAGAAACGCTCTAAAGTCGATATTCTCGGAATATATCTCAATGCTCTGGCGCGGGTCTACGGTCCGCACTCCAACTTCATGGCTCCCCGTACCGCCAAGGATTTTGATATAGGCATGAGCCTTTCACTTACCGGGATCGGAGCCACTCTGACTTCGGATAACGGATTTATCAAAGTGGTTTCTCTGGTCCCCGGCGGGCCGGCTGCCAAAGACGGCAGACTCAAAGTCAATGACCGGATCGTTGCTGTCACTCAGGAAACGGTGCAACTGTCGATGTTATTGATATGCCGGTCGATGAAGCTGTCCAGTATATCCGCGGCAAGGAAAAATCCAAAGTAACTCTGTCGGTCCTGCCCGGTAACAAAGGCCGCAGTGCCGTTCCGGTGCGTATAACCATAACCCGTGCCAAGATCCAGCTGGTGGACAGCGAAGCCAAAGGGGAGATTCTTTTCCGCAACAACAAAAAGATCGGCGTAATAACTCTGCCGAGTTTTTACATGGACTTTGAAGGGGCGATACGCGGTGATGTCAACTTCAAACGCTGCAGCGAAGATGTCCGGAAAATACTCGTAAGATTCCGTACACAGGGTGTTCAGGCTGTTGTAATGGATCTGCGCCGCAATGGCGGAGGCAGCCTTGCCGAAGCGATCAATCTTACCGGACTTTTCATCCCCACCGGTCCGGTCGTCCAACGGCGTGACTCCAGAAGACGGGTGGCTCTGGCTGTAGATGAAGATCCCGCGATCCAATGGGCCGGGCCGCTGGTGGTGATGGTCAGCAAATTTTCCGCTTCAGCGGCAGAGATCTTTGCCGCTGCGGTGCGGGATTGCGACCGGGCGGTCATAGTCGGCGACAGCCGTACTTTCGGCAAGGGAACTGTGCTGCAGGTTGAAAAATTGAAAAATAATTTCTCTCTTTTCAATACCAAAACGCCGGAACTCGGAAGTGTCACCTTTGAAATAGAGATGTTCTACCGTACTTCCGGCAGTTCAGTACAGCAGTTGGGGATCCGTTCTGATGTGGTCATACCGTCGGTTACGGAAGAAATGAAAGTCGGTGAACTTTTCCTCGAAAATCATCTGCCGTGGGATAATATTGAGCCGGTGAACCGGGCCAGATTCATTCCGGATCTGGAGCAGAAGATCGCTGTGCTGCAAAAAAATTCCGCTGCCCGTATAAAATCTTCTCCTGAGTTCAAACCGCTTATGCGGAGAATAAAAATGTTCCGGGAGCACCGTAATAAAAATACTATATCCCTCAATGAGGAAAAAAGGTGGAAAGATTATCAGCAGGAAAAACTTATTGCGGACGAAGAAGAAAAAGAACTGGGCCTGAAGGACGATAAGAAAAAGAAAAAAATCGATCCTGCTGTCAAAGAAGCGGCAGATATTGCCGCAGATCTTCATGTGCTGATGGCAAGGTGAATTTATGGAGCGGGATCAGCTGCTTGTTATGGATGACGGATCCCTTTCTGCTCTTTGCCGACTTGAGTTTTGCCGGGGAAGTGGCAACGGCGGACAGAAACGCAATAAAACTTCATCTGCCGCCAGAGTCGTACTGTTGGAAGATGAACGCTTTGCCGCAGAAGATTGTTCAGAAAGAAGCCAGCACCGCAACCGGACATGCGCCTTATGGAAACTGCGCCGGCTGATAGCATTTGAAGTGCGTGTTTCCCCGGCGGAACCGCCTCCGCGTATCGGGTGTGCCATGGATCATGCGGAGTATCCGCTCAATCTTGCACATCTGATTGATGTACTTGAGGCGCAAGAGTATGACCATAAAAAAAGTGCAGAACTTTGCGGAGTTTCAACAAGTGCTTTTCTGAAATTGCTCCGGCGAGATGATGAATTATGGACAAAAGTCAATTCTGCCCGCGAAGCGCGGGGATTGTATAAATTGAAAATCAACTGAAAAAAAGGTGATCCTCATGACTTATGAAGAAAGAATGAAATGGTTTCATGAAGCCCGTTTCGGTATCTACATACATTACGGACTTTACGCCCTTACCGGCAGAGGAGAGTGGACGATGTACTCCGAGCGTATCTCTCCGGCAGAATATGCCAGACTTGCCGATGACTTCAAGCCGGAAAAAGGGTGTACAGATGAATGGTGCGAGCTTGCCGCCGCCGCCGGAGCCAAATATGTGGTGCTGACCACCCGGCATCATGAAGGATTTTCTCTTTTTGACAGCAAATATTCTGAATTTACTGCTGCAAAGCGGGGATGCAAACGCGATATCGTGGCGGAATATGTGGAATCCGCCCGTAAATGCGGCCTCAAAGTAGGTCTTTATTACTCACTGCTGGATTGGAGATTTCCCGGTTATTTTGAGCCGGAAAAGTTTCCTGAATCCAAAGAAGCCATGGTGGAGCGTATCCACAATCAGGTGCGGGAACTTATGACCAATTACGGTGAGATCGCTGTGCTTGAATATGACGGCGGCTGGATGGCTGACTTGAGCGGAACTAAAGAAGAACGCGTTGATTTCTGGCGCGCCCGTGAACTCAATGCCATGGTGCGGGAACTGCAGCCGCAGATCATTATCAACAACCGTTCCGGACTTGAGGAAGATATTGATACTCCAGAACAGGTGGTAAAGGCTTCCGCCTCAGGCAGAGCGTGGGAAAGCTGCATGTGTATCGGTGACAGCTGCGGCTGGGGATACACCAGATTCAATCCCAACTGGAAATCTCCGGAACAGCTGCTGCAGCACCTGCTCGCCGCTGCTCAGGGCGAAGGAAATTATCTGCTCAACATCGGCCCCCAGCCCAATGGACGGATCCGCGGTGAAGAACATGAACGCCTTACCACCCTGGGTAACTGGCTCAAGCGCAACGGCGAAGCGGTGTACAACTCCAAACGCTGCCCGCTCATCGGAGCTTCCGCACCTGGTGAAGTTGATCTCAATCTTCAGGGAGGCTGGACGAGAAAGGGCAGCAATGCCTACTGGTGCATCGTCCGCTGGCCCGGTAAAGTTGCTACTGCGATCAATGTGGGTACTGCTCCCCTTAAAGTCACCATGCTTGATACGGGCGTGGAATATCCCTTTGACTATGATGTGGAGTCCGGCAAACTGAAGATCTATGACCTGCCTGCTTTGCCTCCTGATCCCCTGTGCAATGTACTCAAAGTCGAATTTGCCGGCCCGGTAGAACGCAAGGCAGAGCCTTCTCTTGCCCGCTGGCTGTTCTGACAGAAACTGATAAACCAAAAATTTGAAAGCAGGGGAGTTTTACGGCTCCTCTGTTTTTTTCCGGCTCTGTGATGTCCATGATCCCGCTGCCGGTGCGGCGCAGAAGTGAACTGTCAGGAGAGCACCACTTTTACTCCGGAGTTGTTCAGCGAACGGACGATTTCACTTTTTATCCGCCGGTCAGTTACCAGCAGATCTACTTCATGAGGTCTGGCAAAACATACTTTTCCACGCAGGGAAAATTTGCCGCTTTCGGTGACTATGGCAACTTTTCCGGCAATGGCAATGGAGTTACGCTCCAAACGGGAAAGTTCCGGATCGGTGGTGTAGAATCCGAACTCCGCCGATGCGGCATCGCAGCCGGAAATAAGATAGTCCACTTTACAGCACTCCAGATTACTGTTTGCCATATCGCCCACCAGATCCATGGATTCCTGTCTGAGTTCGCCCCCCAGCAGTATCACCTTGTGCCGGGTACGGAACAACGCTGCCGCCGCCGCCAGGGAATTGGTCATGACCGTTACCTGCGGTATGGTGCGGCGGGCAAGGATCTTGGCAAAGGCAAGGGTGGTGAAACCGCAGCTCAAAAAGATCCTTTTGACCGGCATGATCTCATTGTACAGTATTTCTGCGAGGGCAAATTTTTCCGGATTCAGCAGTAATGAACTGTTTTCAGGTTCATATCCTGCCGGGTGGGGGATCATGCCGCCCTTTACAGCCATGACAAGATGCCGTTCTCCCAAAGAACGCATATCCCGGCGGATCGTCATTTCTGTAACGCCAGCCATGGCAGCGGCCTCCGGAATGGAAAGAAATCCGGTACGCTGCAAAGTTTCCAATAATTTTTTCTGTCTGGTGTGCATGGTATAATAAAGTACAGGTTTTGTAAATAGTCAAGTTCAAAATGTTAAAAAATAACATAAAAATAGAGAAAATTCATATATGTCGGCAGAATAAGACTTGTTTTAATGATAAACCGGTGTTATTTTACCCGTGATATATACTTTTACCCAATATTCAAAGAAAGGAATTTTATCATGGGAAAATATGATCCCTCACCGTATCAGCTTGATCTGACTCAGATCCCCCGCGTTTCTTCTGAGATCCCCGGCCCCAAAAGTAAGGAACTTCATGGCCGTGCCGCTCAGTATTACCGTGGCCTTTCCGGTCAGGTGCGCCTTTTTCCCGTAGCTTTTGAAAAAGGACAGGGCTGCATGATGCAGGATGTGGACGGTAATCAGTATATCGACTTTTCCAGCGGTATATATGTCACCACTCTCGGTCATTGCCATCCGAAAATTTCTGAAGCTGTGGCTGAATATGCCGGTAAATTGATGAACTGCCACGACTTCACTACCGAAATCAAAGTGAAGCTGCTGGAAAAAATGGCCGCTACTCTGCCCGGTGATTTGAAATGTTTCCAGCTTTATGACTGCGGTACCGCCGCTGTTGAAGCAGGTTTGCGTACCTGCCGTGCCGCTACAGGAAAACATGAATTTATTTCCTGCTTCATGGATTTTCACGGCAAAAGCGGACACTCCATCGGATGTGCCAGAATGACCAAATTTTCCGGTCCCAACCGTCCCGGCGGATTCTATATGGTTCCCCGTCCTGACACCTACCGTCCCTGGTGGACAAGGGAAGACGGTACTCTTGATACTGAGAAGTATCTGGAGTTCTACGACACCTTTATCCGGGAATCCACCACCAATCAGGTGGCGGCGTTCGTCATTGAACCCATTCAGGGCTGGGGCGGCAGCATCATGCCTCCGGACGATTTCTTCCCCAAACTCCGCAAATTCTGTGATGAACGGGGCATTCTGCTTTTTGCTGATGAAGTTCTGACCTCGATGGGCCGTACCGGCAAGATCCTCTGCTGCGAACATTGGGATGTAGTTCCCGATGTGGTAACTCTCGGAAAAGGCTTCGGCAACGGATTCCCTGTTACCTGCATGGCGGTTCGCAAGCCTTACGCCGATGCTGTTGACAAGATAAGTGCCTCCACCAGTTACGGCGGCAACCCCATGGCATGCGCCGCAGCTCTTGCCTGCTTTGAAGTCATCGAAGAAGAAGGATTGCTGGAACACGCTCAGCATCTCGAAGATATCTTCAAAAAGCGTATGGCCGACTGGACCGAAAAATATGCCATCGTCGGTGATACCCGCTGCAAAGGATGTCTTATGGGTATCGAGCTTGTCAAAGATAAAAAGGCAAAAACTCCTTTTGATGAAGCCGGAAAAATGGTTTATCAGAAGGCGTTCCACAAAGGCTTGGCCTGGGTCCCTGCCGGACATATCCTGCGCATGAGCCCCCCGATCATCATGCCCGATGAAGTCGCTATGAAGGGTATGGATATTATTGAAGAAGCTATCGCTGAAACTCAGAAAGAACTGCTCGGCTGAAAAATTTAAGGAATTGATATTATGAGCGAGAAACTTTATATCGGTTGGGCGGAGTGTGATATCACTCCTGATATGGAAAAATACAAAGTCGGACTTTACGGACAGTATTATGCCCGTATTGCCGAAGGCTTGCATTCCAGACTGAAATTTTCGGTCTGCGCCATGAGTTCCGGGAATGAATCATTTATTTCCGGTACCATTGACGGAGGCGGTGTCCCTCTGGCTTTTTCCAAACTCCTCAAAGAAGAAGTTGCCAAACGGAACGCGGGCATCGATACCACCAGGATCTTTCTCAATGCCATCCATACCCATTCTGCTCCCTCCATCAATATCGCTATGAACTACAAGCGTTCTGTAGGCGGTTCCATGTGGCAGCAGGGTGAGTTCGCCAGAACCATATCACCAGCCGAATATGTGGAGATCGTGCTGCCGCTTATGGTCGATGCCATTATCGAAGCATGGAACGGACGCAAAGAAGGCGGCATCGCACGCGCCTTTGATAATGCCCGTATCGGACATTGCCGCCGCGCTGCTTACGCAGACGGTACTGCGGAAATGTACGGCGATACCACCAGAGCCGACTTTGTCGGTCTGGAGGCCGGAGAGGACTCCGGTGTGGATATGCTTTTCACCCTTGATAAGGCGGGCAAAAAGACCGGTATCATTCTTAATGTTGCTTGTCCTTCTCAGGTCATGGAGTCCACTTATGTGGTTTCTTCCGACTTTGCCGGAGCCACCCGCGAACTTTTGAAAGAGGATTTCGGACCGGATTTCCACACGCTGTACTGGATCAGTCCTGCCGGATGTCAGTCGCCCCGCGATTTGGTGCGCCACTATGCTACGGAGCCTGATTTCTGGCACGCCGACGGTGTTGAAGTGCTGGCAAAGCGGCTCCGCGATGCGGTCATGCGGGCAGAATTGGAACCGGCAGAATACACTCCCGTCATGAAATCCACAGTAGTCAATGTTTCATTGCCCCGCCGCCGGGCTTCCTACACCGATTACCGGGAAGCCAAGGCAGAACTGGCCCGTCTGGAGTCCATCATGCCCGAAGCCGAGGCTTTTGAAGCCTTTTGTGCCGAAACTCATGCCAATGAGAAAATCGACGGTCCCGGTCCCTATGACAGCAAACTTCATCACTTCGTGCTGATAAAAAATGCCAAAGCGGTCATTACCCGTTACGAGGAACAGGATGCCCAGCCCGATATTCATTTTGATATGAATGTTATCCGTCTGGGAGATATAGCCATGGCCAACAACCCCTTTGAACTCTATCTGCACTACGGACAGATCATCAAGGCCCGCAGCCACGCCAAACAGACCTTCCTGGTACAGCTTTCCGGCGGTGCAGACATACACGCCGGTTATCTCCCCAGTCCTGAAGGTGAGCGTCTGGGCGGTTATGGCGGTCTTATCATCAACGGTCAGGTGGGTTCTGCCGGCGGTTATAAACTGGCGGATATCACCGTTGACAGTATCAACGCCCTTTTTGACTGATGAATAAAAATTATTTTTGCGGCATAGATTTGGGAAGTACCGCCGTGAAAGCGGCGGTATTTGACAGTACCGGTAAACTTTGCGGAGAGGGAGCATGTGAATTCCTGCTGGAAACTCCGGCTCCGGAGTTCGTGGAACTTGATCCTGAACTTTACTGGAGTTCCACATGTAAAGCCATGAAAGCGGCTTTGCTGAATTCCGGTGTTTCAGCTTCTCAGATATGTTCAGCCGGTCTTACCGGGCAGGCTGAAACACTTATCCTGCTGGATAAAAATGGTGTCCCTGTACGCAAAGCCATAGTCTGGCTCGATAATCGTGCCGTGGCAGAAGCCGCTGAATTGGAAAATGTTTTCGGTTTGCAGGAGCTGACTGCAATGTCAGGGCAGACTGCCATGCTGCCATGCTGGCCCGCAGCCAAGCTGCTCTGGGTGAAGTACCATGAACCGGAAAATTTCAAGCGCACAGCCAAGGTGCTTATGGTCGAAGATTATGTGGCATGGCGGCTTTCCGGAGAGTTCCGTACTTCTCCGGGGCTGCTGCCTTCGACCTTGTATTATGACATGCGTAAATCAGCATGGGCGGAAAATATACTGGAATACATAGGTTTGCCGCGTTCCGCCATGCCGGAACTTGAAGGCTGCGCTGTTGCAAAAGAACTTCTGCCGGGAGCCATTGTAACAGTTGCCCCCATGGATCATATTTGCGGACATCTCGGTTCAGGCGGAGCAAAAGGACTGGTTACAGAATGTACCGGCGGATCACTTGCGCTTTGCGCCATGACAGAAAAATTCATACTTGATCCCCAGCTGCGGATAAGTACCTATCTCGGTTGGAAAAAAGGTGAATTCGCCCTTCTGCCCTGGGCTCCCACCGCAGGAATGATGATGAAAAAATTCCGGGATGAGTTTTCAGGAAACATGAGTTATGCCGAGCTGGATAAAGCTGCTTCCGCAATCGCGCCGGGCTGCGACGGACTTCTCTTGCTGCCCCACCTTGCCGGAGCTGTTTCACCTGTTGCCGCGCCTCATGCCAAGGGAGCGGTGAAGGGCCTGACTTTGGCTCATACCCGCGGACATGTCGCCAGAGCGATCATGGAATCAGTAGCTTTTCTGCTCAAAGACAATGCCAACGCACTCAGTGAACTCGGCATGGAATTGCGTACTGTGCGTGCGCTGGGAGGCGGTGCCAAAAGTTCGCTTTGGGCACAGATAAAAGCAGATGTGCTGAATTTACCGGTTACTGTCGGCAGCTGTGATGAGCCTGTGGCTTTGGGTGGAGCCATATTGAGTGCCGCGGATGCCGGTATTTATGCCGATGCCGCCGAAGCCGCTGCGGCTCTTGCCGGTGAAGAAAAGGTCTTTCTGCCCGGAAAAGATGTGGAACGCTATGAGGAGTGTTTCCGCGAATATTGTAAATTCAATCAATATATTTTAGGAGAAAAATAATGCAGATCCGTGCCGGTTTTGTCGGTTTCGGCGAAGTCAATACTCCCCGTGAGTTCATTGACGGCCGTTGTCAGTTTGCCGCTGATGCCCTGAAAAAAGCGGGTGTCGAACTCTTTTGTACTGCTCCCGTCAGCGATGATCCGGAAGGACTTCAGGCTGCCAGAGCAGTCAGCGAGTTGAAGCAGTATGATTTTGATGCTCTGGTCATCTGTGTCGCAGGCTGGATCCCCACCTGGGCAGTCATACGGGTCATCGAAAACTTCAAGCATCTTCCTATGCTGCTCTGGGGGCAGTCCGGCTGGTATGAAGGAACTCACTTTGTAACAACCGCAGATCAGGCCGGTTCCACCGCACTCCGTGCCCCTATGGCCGCCATGGGATACAATTTCAAATATCTGGTCAATTTCAAGGATGGGCAGCCGAGAATTGCTGAAGCAGCTGATTATTTGCGCGCCGCTTCTGCTGCCGCTGCTTTAAGTAAAGAACGCATCGGCATGACCGGCTACCGGGATATGCGCCTTTACGGAACCTGTTACAATGCCAATCTGCTCAAGAAAACTCTCGGCGTGGAAATCGAACATTGCGATTTGATGGAAGTTCAGGAACTTTCACAGAAAGTCTGCGATTCCGAGATCGCCGGGGCCGCAGACAAGATCCGCAATGAATGGGATATTCAGGGAACTCCTCAACCGGGAACTCTGGAAAATGCCGCCAAACTGGCTCTTTCTTTGAAAGCACTTCTGGACGAACGCAAATGGAACGCTTTCAGTTTCTGTGATGTGGACGGGATCAAAAAATTGATGAAGTTTGCCCCTGCAGGAGCTATGGCTCTGCTCCATGAAATAGCCGATGTGGTAACAGTTCCGGAAAACGACTCTTACGGAACCGTAACTGCGCTGCTGATGAAACTCCTTACCGGCAAACATCCCGCTTATCTGGAGTTCTACGAGTTTACTGCAAACTCCGCCCTTATGGGGGTGCCGGATTATGTTCCGGGAAAACTGGTGGAGGGCAGGATCACAGTATCTCCCAAGGCTTTCGGTTCTTTCGGTGAAGGATTGCTCAATATTTCCAAACTCAAGACCGGAACTGTTACGCTGGCCCGTCTGACTGAGGATGGTTCCGGCAAACTTGCCATGCATGTTTCGCTCGGTGAAGCAGTTGCTCCGCCTGATTGGGAGGAAGCCGGCTGGACTCCTCCGGCCCCCCAGCTGCCCAGTCTGGAGGTCAAATTCGATTATCCTGCCGACGAATTTCTTGCCAAAGTTGCCGGACAGCACTATATCATCGTTCACGGAGATGTCAGAAATCAGCTCAGAGAGTTCTGCGCCATTACCGGCGTGAATTATATTGCCTGACCGCTTTTCAATGGCGGTGCCGCTGCATCTTTCTGAATTCATGAGGGTTTATGGCAGTTTTATCTGTCCATAAGCCCTTTTTTTCTCTCCGGATCTGTTTCCCGGCTTCGATGCAGGCGGAAAACACCTTTATCCAGATGTATCACCTCCGGTAATGGCAAACAAAGTTTTGTAAAACGCTTTACGGTACCGCCGTACAAAAAAAGATGGCGTTGCCCGAAAGAGAAACACCTCAAAAGCCGGACATAACTTTTGAGGTGCACTTCAATCTGGAACGGGAGAGAATGGCATTCACTTGAACGGTATTTTTCCCCGTCCCGATTCCATCACGCTTTTTGACCGGCCTTTGCCGGCTGCTGATTTATTTTTCAGCCGCGCAAGTATTCGAGAACTTTTTTCACGCCTTCGTCGGCGCGGTATTTATTGTTTTCGTACTCGATATTGATGAAACCGTCGTAACCGGCTTCTTCGAGGACTTTAAGCGTCGCACGGCTGTCCACCACACCTTCGCCGATGAGAGCCGCTGAATAGTATGCTCCGTCGAGCATTTGTCTCATGCCTTCCACATAAGTTTCGCTGCGGTTCCAGTCCTTGAAGTGGACATGAACAACATCGTTGATGCACTTTTTGAGGCTTTCGATCTGATCTTCACCGGTGGAAGCATTACCATTGTCAAAGGTAAGTTTCAAATTGGGGATCAATTCTTTGGCCCGGAGAAAGTCATCTGCGATGACAAAAGGACTCTGAGGACCGGGGAAATTTTCTACTGAGAACTTCAGATTGCGTTTTTCCGCCATAGGGGCGGCAATTGCAAGGCGTTCACACCAGAGTTTGAAACTTTCTTCCCGGCTGCTGCCCAATGCCGGGGTGGGGATCATCACCACAGGAGCACCGAGTGCACAGGCGGTATCCATGCCCTTTTCTGCAAGACCGGCGACATCTTCACCCTCTTTGGGATTGATGAAAAAGGTATAAGCAGCAATGGTCAATCCGGCATCTTCGCTCATCTTGCGGAGCAAAGCGGGATCTTCACCGTAAGTAGTTACCCAGTCGATACCTTCCATTTTCAATTCTGCGGCGACTCTCACACAATCGGCAGGGGTGAATCCCGGCTGACGCATGAGCGTATAAGTCATCATTGAATATTTCATTTTATTTGATCTCTTTCAATATTTTCAAGGTTTCCTCAACCAACTGCTGTCCTCCTTCAGGAGACACCTGATTGCAGTAAGGAGTAGCACTGTAGCCTTTGTTGGCTTCACCGCGTACCGTGGCAAGATAACTGCCGCTGCCGTTGGGACCTGTCACCAGCTGAACGATGAATGTCTGTTCAAAAGGACTGCGGGCCTGAATCCGGTGCATGTAGTCCATGTAGAGTTCAAAACGGTTTGTGGCAAAGGCGATATTGCCGATACGCACCACATGGATATCCGACGGGATAGCCGGCTGTTCCTGCTGCAGCTGATAGCGTTTCACCACTCCGCCGCAACGGCTGCGGCGGCTGTTGAGCATGGAGTTGTGATGAAGTATCGCAAACTCATTGCCCTCAGTCATAAACTCCTCTTTCATGAAGTTTTCATAGTGACCCTTTTCTTCCTCGACCAAGGCTTCGGGGAACATCCGTCTGGCAAGATCCACTACGCGGACTTCGTGTCTGAGTTCAGGAGCTGAAAACTTCTCTTTTTGTGCCCATTCCAGAACTTCATCAAAAGCCGTAATGATACGGTTGGCGATATCTTCGGCACGCATGATCTCAAGGCAGAATGTTTTGTTGGTGGCTTCCTGCTGTTCCGGAGTGGGAGGATTGTCAGGATCAACAGGAGTTTTCAGGGGATTTGCCATGTAAGCTGCGATCTTTTCCGGATATTTCAGGCGGTAGCGGCGCAATTCAGCCTCTTTGTAATGAAGCTGACGGGGAGAAAGATCTCCGGCTGCGGCAGCCTGTCCGACCACACCGATATCGCCGTATTTGTCGGTAAGTTTTTGCCGGACATTGTGCCAGAAACTTGCATGAAGCTCCCAGGCATGTTCCCCGGTCTGAGAAGGACAGGGAACATTGATGACAGCTCCGGTAAGTTTGCCGGCGGCATCGAAGGTGTAAAGCAGATTGATGAAGGGGTCTGTTCCGGCTTCGTAACTTGCGAAGGCATCATCAGCGGTATTTCCGTACATCTTGCCGTGTCCGTCAAGGGCGATACCGGGACGGCCTCCGTCACGCAAGCCGACATCCACAAGGTAGATGCTCCGGCGGCTGTGTCCGGTGGTGGCAAAGCCGTATCCGTATGAGATGGCTCCGGGAGCGCGTTTTTCCCACGCTTCTTTTACCGCATCTGCGATCTGACGGGCAAGGAAAATACGCAATTCTTCACCTTCGACCATCTTGACTCCGCGGGGATAATCTCCCAGGTCGCGGGATCCGGGACCGGCATGGGTATGGGTGGCATTGATGATGAGCTTATTATTCTGGATCTCAGGTACTTCAACTGCCAGCAGAGCCTGAACTTTGGCAAGC
>JAFVRT010000203.1 GCA_017504125.1 Lentisphaeria bacterium | reverse complement strand
ATCACCTGCACGCCATTGGGGTTGGGGTTAGGCAATCCGGCACCGCCGGCACCGCCGAATTCCATGGTTTCGATACGGCCGTGAGTACCGTTGAAAGCCAGATGATAACCTTCGTAAGGAGTGGAGAAGTTGGCAGAGTAGTTCAACAGCACTCCGTTGCGGTATTTGATATTGGCGATAAAGGTATCGTGGATATTGATCTCGGAATCGAACATACACATATCGGGACGGTAGGTGGTAAAGAGTTTCTTTTTGGTCTCGAAAGCGTTGATGTGGTCATCCTTGGCGAAAATGGAGGAATTGCGGGTTTCCCAGCGGGCTTTGTCGGGGCACTGCATCTTTTCTTCACATTCGTTGCAATGGCGTCCGTCCTTCTTGGAGGGATTGAACACACCATTGGGGCCGAAGTGATTCAGAGCACCGAAAGCATGAACATATTCCGGAACGCCGTCGACCCACCAGTTGATCAGGTCGAAGTGATGGCTGGCCTTATGGATGGAAAGACTTCCGGAGTTTTCACGCATGCGGTTCCAGCGATGGAAATAGCTGGAGCCGTGTTTGATGTCGATATACCAGTTGAGGTCGACATGGGTAACTTTGCCGATCTTGCCGTTGACGATCATTTCACGGATCTTGGTATGAACAGGATTGTAGCGATAGTTGAAGGTGCAGATGACTTTACCCTTGGATTTCTTTTCGGCTTCCATAACTTTGAGGGCATCGGCGGTATTGGTGGTCATGGGCTTTTCGCTGATGACATCAATATCGTATCCAAGACCGCGGACGATGTACTCGACATGGAAACGGTCCATGCAGACGACCAGAATGGCATCGGGCTTGGTTTCTGCCATCATCTTGTCGAAATCTGCTGCCAGATATTCAGGCACATCTTTGGCTTCGGGGACTGCGTCTTTGCAGACCTGGAAACGAAGCGGGTCGATATCCAACATTGCGACCAGTTCAGCACAGTGTCCGAATTGACGGAGCATGGGACCAATATACATGTAAATGGCCCGGGACGACACACCGCAAACGGCATATTTTTTTCTTTGCATAATACACAACTCCTGAGTTTAGGTTGTTTAGTACAGTTGTCCTATAATATAACCCGGAAAAATCATTCCGTCAAGGCGAATTTGTAAAAAAATAGCATTTTTGTCACAGGTTGATATAAATTCAGGATATTTTTGCTTGATTTCTGAAAGGACTGTCCCTGACACTGCCTCATTATGTTCTTGAGGATCCATGATTTTCTCCTTTGGCTTGCGGTAAAGAAAAGGCAGCATGAATTCTCTTTTTTGTCAAATCAGAAAATTTTTATGGGATATCTGTGCGTTTTTGTTTTTTTTTGACGCTCTTTATTGAAGATATGAGCCGAAACGGAATTGTTTTGAATAAAGCTCTGCTTTAGATATGCTGAGCGATATTTTCCAAAATAAATCCCGTACAGACCGCAGTTTCCGTTTGAAATTTGCGTTTTTTGCGTGTATATTAGGCATGTACATCTGATTTGTTTCCTGTTTGTAATTTTTAGTTGAAGGAGTGTTATGGTGCAGGATCAGGAAAAATTTGCGCTGCTTACTGTGGAAGGCAAGGAGATCAAGCTGCCGCTTGTAACCGGCAGCGAAGGTGAAAAAGGTATCGATATTACCGGTTTGCGACGGGATACTTCCTGTGTGACGATCGATCCGGGATTCATGAATACTGCCTCCTGTTACAGCCAGATCACTTTTATTGACGGTGAGAACGGTATCTTGCGTTATCGCGGATATGACATTCAGGAACTCTGCCGCAAAGTCATGTTTGTGGATGTTGCCTATCTGCTGGTTCACGGTGAACTGCCCAGCGAAAGTGAGCGTCGTAATTTTTCCCGTCAGTTGAATCTCAACTCCATGATCCACGAAGATATGCGCCGCTTCTTCGATAACTTCCCTCAGGGAGCGCATCCCATGTGTATTCTTTCGACCATGATAAATGCCATGGCGGCATTTTATCCTCAGGTCGACTTGAAATCAATGGCGGATAATATCGATGATTCCTGCGCCCGTGTGATTTCCATCGTGCGTACCATGGCCGCTTTCGCCTACAAGAAATCCATCGGTGAACCGGTGGTTTATCCCAGACAGGATCTTTCATATTGTGCAAACTTTCTCAATATGATGTTTGACTCCCCCGTGCGTCCGTATGTAATAAGTCCCGAGGCGGTCCGTCTGCTCAATGTGCTGTTTATCATTCACGCAGATCATGAACAGAACTGTTCAACTTCTGCAGTCCGTGTCATCGGAAGTGCTCAGGTTAATTTGTATGCTACCATTTCTGCCGGTATTTCCGCTCTTTCCGGTCCGCTTCACGGCGGTGCAAATCAGGCCGTTATCGAAATGCTGCGCATGATACAGGAAGACGGCGATGTGGAAAAATTCATCCGTCTTGCCAAAGACAAGAGCAGTCCTTTCCGTCTTATGGGATTCGGCCACCGGGTCTACAAGACCTACGATCCCCGTGCGGAAATTGCACGAATGGAGTGTGAAAGATATCTTGCTGCGACCGGATATAATGATCCTTTGCTGGATGTTGCACGCCGGGTGGAAGAAGCTGCCAGAAAAGACAGTTACTTCATCGACCGTCAGCTTTATCCCAATGTGGACTTCTAT